>CANQFE010000013.1 GCA_947598285.1 uncultured Bacilli bacterium | reverse complement strand
AACACATTATTTCTAAATTTTTAAAAATTTAGAAATTTCGTGTCTTTTTGTAGTGGCTATAATATCATAAAATTTTATTATTGACAAATCTTAGAATGTCATAAATAATAGTAAGTTGATATTTTCTAAAAGCGGGTTTGAAATTCTAATATTTCTTGTTATTTTTAGGTGAATATGCTATAATGAAACCGTAGTAGTATTACTATTTTTTAATGGGGAAGGGTGATTTTATGGAACTAAAAGGTTCAAAGACAGAACAAAATTTAATGACTGCTTTTGCTGGTGAAAGTCAAGCAAGAAATAAATACACTTATTATGCATCAAAGGCAAAAAAAGAAGGATATGAGCAAATCGCAGCCATTTTTGAAGAAACAGCTAATAATGAGAAGGAACATGCTAAATTATGGTTTAAAATTTTGCACGGTGATGATGTTCCAACAACTGCTGTAAATCTAGAAGATGCTGCAAATGGTGAAAATTATGAATGGACAGATATGTATGCTTCCTTTGCAGAAGTTGCCCGCGAAGAAGGTTTTGAAAGAATTGCCTTTTTATTTGAAGGGGTAGCTAAGATTGAAAAAGAACACGAAGAAAGGTATCGGAAACTTCTTAAAAATGTGGAGGAAAAAGTTGTGTTCTCTAGTGAAGGAGATGCTATTTGGATTTGTCGAAATTGTGGACATATTCATATCGGTAAAGAAGCTCCAAAGGTTTGTCCAATCTGTGCTCATCCACAATCTTATTTTGAAAGAAAAAATGAAAATTATTAATCTTTAAGAGTATGTTATAGAGTAATATACTCTTTTTTGTTTATTTTTTATAAAAATTGGCAATTTAAGAAAGTTATTTCTCACAAAACCACATTTTATGTTCTATATTTTCATACTCTCTTATGCTATAATGAAGTTAGGATGGTGGTAACGTGAATGGAGAGATCACAAGAACATATCAAGAAAATGTCAGAAATTTAAAAGACAAAATACAAAGGGGAGATTTTTCACTTACTACGTCAGAAAGTTATTTATTAATGAATGATGAAGAAGTATCTGCTTATTTTTTAACATTAGTGAAAGAAGAAAAAGTTGATTGGAAACCAATATTAGAGAGGTTGTATCACGCAGAATCTGATTATCACGGTTTTTTTGTGGAGCTACCAGCTGTGGACGATGTAGGCGAACAGATTTACAAGAAAATTGCTTTTATGTTTCTTGAAATTTGTATAGATAATTGTGCCTTTTTTAATTTAGAGGGGTTGGAAACCATTTTTTCACCTGAAGAAAGTCAAGCCTTAATGGATAAAGCCTATCAAAAGCTTATCAACAATCCTAAAATCGATAAGAAAATCTTTTTACCAAATAATTTGGTTTATCGATTATTAGAAGAAGAAAACTATGAAATTTTTATGCTTGATTGTTCTTTCGCAAGAGATGTTGATAAAAAATATATCTTAGATAAATTTCCTTTTCGTCAATATCATTCCGCTTGCATGAATCAACTTCTATCTGAATATGTGAAACAAACAGGACTTAATGACGTTATTGCGAATGGTTTAGCAGATACGGTACCTATTGAAATTCTTTTAAATGTTATGGCAGATGATACGAAAATTTCTCCTTCTGGACTTTCTTATTTAGTAGATAGAATTTTAAAGGAGACTGATTTTGGAGATTTTAATGGTTTTCATTTTCGGAAAATGCAATTCGATTGGTGGGATGATTTTATATCGTCAGGACCTTTTGATGAGGAACAAGCAGCAAAAATAATTGAACATTTTAAACAGATAGGACGCATTGATTTAGTCCTTGGTTTAAAAAATTTTTCGATTGATAAGGGTAGTGAGAATTATGAAGCCCTTCTATCTTCAATGCAAAATGGTGTAAAACTTCGTAATATTCCCGATAATATTGATGAGTTCTTACAAGATGATACTTTCTTAAAAGCTGCTGTTACAAGTGGAACTATTGTTAATCTTTTTGGTAAGAGATTAAGCCCTACTACCAAAATAAGAATTGCTGATCAAATTTTTCAAGAAATTGCTAAGGGAAATAGGAACTATATCAATGCAGATTTTAGAGTTAGTGACTATGTAAAAAATTTAGATATTCATCAAATTGATTTCAATTTTTATGATGAAGCTTTTTTAAATCATGTTGCAGAAATTCAAGATTATTCTGCTCGTGAAGCCATTGTGGGTGCTATCATAAAAAATGATCCATTATTTTTGGAAAAATTGATAGATGCGAAACAATATGATATATTTTTTAAAATTTTTTATTCTGGTTATAACAAAATGCTTGGCGAATTAAGTGAAAATTCTCAAATGCAATTAGTAGAGGCTATGAAGCAAAATTATATCTATATTGGATGCTTGGCTAATTACCTTATCACTGAACCAATTTGGCATGACTTCATTATTTTAAAAGCCCTTGTTTCTTTTCCAATTAGTCGAAAGCGAATGTTTGAAGTAATAAATAGAGAAGAAAACCGTCCTTATATCTATTCGGAAGGGGTATATGAAGCATTCAAAGAGTATTTTGTAGAAACTAAAGGATATAATGCTGCACATTTAGATGCTTTAAAAGATAGGTTTGGCTTAAAAATTATCAAATATCTAGAGGAAGAAAATATTGCTGCGATACTCGCTTATGATGATGATAAATTCAATCGCTTATTAGATTTATTTTCTCAACGAAAAATGACGATTGATCAGTTACGAGATGCCTATGATTCTATTGTGCAATATGGTTTTTCAAAAGAACATCCGGAAGTTATTAATATTTTTAATCAAATGATGATTTCTATTCAGAAGGAAGGAGATATCCAATATATTAAATTAATCGAAAATCAACTTCTTCCTTTTTTGGACAGTAAGTTCTATGAGGTATTTCGAGAGCGGTATCCAAATGTTGCAACTCAATATCCAAAAGCTTCTGAATTATTAAAAATGATTGTGAAAAAGGTATCTGCTAATGCAGAAGATAGTAGATCCTATACCGATATGTTGCATTTTATAACGGATTATTATATAAGAGTAGAGCGTGAAAATTATCGAGCGGAGCATGATATGGAACAAATGGCTTCCGATTTAAATCTACCGTACCATGTTGATGCCAATGATGCCAAAAGAAAATTACCTAAATTTTTAGTGGAAATAGGAATTTATCAAAGAGAGCTAGAACGAAAACTAATGGGTCAAGGACTTAGTTTGGAATTGGCTCATGCTTGTATTGATTATTTTGTTACTCATACAGCAACAAAAGATTTAGCTATGATTCAGAAGCATCAAAAGATTATTGGTAGCTTTCTCAAAGATAAAATATTGGAAATGCCAGAACAAGAAAGACAATATTATTATAATCAAATGAATGGTGCAAAACGGGAATACGATGTTCCTGAAACCTCTGCTGAACTTTTGAAAATACTCATAGAATTAAAATTAGGACATTTAGAGAATGTGTTGGCTGACGATGAGTTATGTAAAAGTTTAAAGCAACATTTGAGTAAATCTATGTCCATTCCAGATTCTTTACTAGATTTTATGGCAAAACCTCCAACTAATATAGATGTTAATGTATATAATCTTTCTGCTTTTATTTCTTATTATTCAGAAATCTATAAAGCTGAAAAGCAAAGACTAGATCAAGTGAAAGATATGACACAAGACGAAGAAAAGAAAGTTTCCTTTGGTAGTGTTAAAATATTCAATTTAGCAGAAGCTTATGCCGCTGTCTCTAGCGTCTATTCTTTAATATTAGGGATTGAAGATGCTAGACTGATTAAAGCTAATCCACCAGATAATTCTGCTACTAAAAAATTAGCGAATGATGGAAGACTAAAAGAGGCTATTGAGTGGTTGAAACGAAATTATGAAAGACAAGAAGTAACGGTTCCAACCTTCAATCAAACCTTTGATGTAACAGAGACAAAGAAATTACAAGTTATTGTTGGCAATTTTACGAATCCATGCAATCTTACCCATGGAGAAAGAACAGGAGCTTGCATGCGAATTGGTGGAGTAGGCGAAGGACTTTTTAGATTTTGTTTAGAAGATAAAAATGGGTTTCATATTCGGTTTCAAAATCCAGAGACAGGGGAATATATTTCAAGAGTAAGTGGTTTTCGAAACGGGAATACTGTTTTCTTAAATGAACTTCGATATTCTTGTAATTCTAATTCTTATTCAAATGAAGATATTGTAGAAGCTTGTAAACAGGCTGCTAGAGAAATCATTGAAAGGAGTAAAGATAGCTCATATCCTATCGATAATGTTGTTTTACATCCTGCTTATGCGGCAGCGAGTTTGCCAACACAAGATTTAGGGGTTGATAATGTTCGGGAAGGATTAACGATTAGTTATTGTGACATTGGTAGGAATGCTATTGTTCTTGCAACTTCTAAACCTGATAATGAATTGGTTCCTATTAATTTTGATAAGCGAAATCTTCCTACCTATTTACCAGCTCGGGATAAGGTTGTAGAGGTTCATTCAACGAAAGGAATAGTATCTTATATAAGACGGATTGATTCCGTTCAACGGTTGATGGCTGGTGAAAATTATGAATATCTAGAATTTCCAATTATAGAAGAAAATAAAATAAAATATGGATTTGCGAATCAGGATTGGTATGTTTATGTGGATGCAGAAGGGGAAATTCATGAAAAAATAATTACAACGGACCCAAGAGCTAAGCAAGAATATGAAGATGCTAGAAAATTAGTTCAGGCTTATATGCCAGAGAAAGGAGTGAGTACAAATTATGTCATTTAATATTGGAAAAGTAAAAGAATATAATGGGATTAGTGGAACCATTGTCACACCAGAGGATAGCTATATGTTTTTGGATAGTGATATCGATAATTCTGTAAATGTAGGAGATTTGGTAAAATTTCGAGCAGAAGAGATTAATGAAATCAAAAGAGCTTTTTTCGTAAAACCATATTCTGAAAATACTTTGGATAAAAATTCTAATAGCAATAATAAGCCTAGTTCTACCAATCCATTTTATGATAAAAACAAAAATTTTAAATAATTGGATAATGTATATAAAAAACTCCAAACTAATCTTAGTTTGAAGTTTTTTTATAAAAGAAAGTTGATTTGTCTTGCATTTGTTTAGAAATTGAATCTATTTTATGAATGATGACTTCAAAAGAACCTACTTTAACATCCTCTTCTTCGATTTCTTCCTCATCCTCATCCTCATCTTCTGTTATTTTACATACTTTAGAAAATTTTTCTTCAAAAAGAAAATCATTATAGAAAAAAATTAATTCTTTTTGACAATCTTTATGATTTTTGACAATTTTTAAGTTCGTCATAGGAATCCCTTTTAAATAGCAAGTGACTGGACATTCATCTTCTCCATAAGTAGAAACTAAAGAATAAGGAGTTACTAACACACTAGAGCCTTTTCTCATAGTAATTACAAAAACATGGTTCTCTTCTTTTTGAAAGAGAAAGCTTTCTATGTCCTCTGAAGATAGACCAGTAGAAAGAATTTTACTAAGACAAATTCTATCTATCTTTTCTCCTTTTTGGGTACTAATTCCTCTATATACAGTTATATCAGCTGGAAGAGTTATTTTTCCGTGTGCTTGTTGAAGTTTTAGATACACTATTTTTAGACTATGCATGCAAGTATAAATGGAAGAAAAATCGATAGAAGAAAAAATCATTTTTCTAATAACCATATTTTTAGGAAGAAAAATAATTTCTTTTTCTTCTTCAAAGATTTTCGTAATCCTTTTTTTATCTAATCTCTCTAAGAGTTCTTCTTCAGGCATTTGTAAAAATCCTGGAATATTTGTCATTGGATTTAAGATTAGATATAGTTTAGATTTATAAACGAGAATTGCCTTTTTTTCTTCTAATGTTAACTTTTGGTATTGAAGAATTAAATCCTCATAGATCTCTTTTGAACTCATTTCATCACCAAGGCGTATTATAACAAAAAAAGAGACATTTGTCTCTTAATCGATAGAAATTAATTTTTTATGTTCTTTTTCAGGAACTTTAGGAATACAAAGCTTTAAAATTCCATCACGGAATTCGGCTTTAATATTATCTTCATCTAAGTTTCCAATATAAAACTTTCTTTGCATTTCTCTAGAAACTCTCTCCCTACGAAGATAATTAACCTCCTCCTCATTTTCTTCTTTCTTTTTGCTAGCAGTAATGGTTAGGTATCCGTCATCCACTTCTACAGAAATTTCATTTTTGGAAAATCCTGGGATATCTGCCTCTACATAGCAGTTACCATCTTTTTCATAGATGTCACATTGCATACCACCTTGAAATCCATCCTTAAAGAAATCATCAATATCACTTCCAAAAGGAAATCTTCTTGGCATTAAATTCATCATATTCATTCCTCCTAACATTATCCATATTATCACTTTATTTGGCACTTGTCAATAGTAAGTGCTAAATTGTGACAAAAAAAGACAAAGACATGTCACATATCTTTGTTTTTTATTTAAGATTGAATCATCTCTAAAATAAATTCTTTCGAACAAAGTCCTATATTCTTATTGATTTCTTTTCCATTTTTAAAAACAATAAGTGTTGGAATACTCATAATACCAAATCTCTTGGCAATGTCAGGATTACGGTCAATGTTAATTTTTACGATTTTTACTTTTTCACGATCATTGTCAATTTCTTCTAAGATAGGTGCAAGAGCTTTACAAGGACCACACCAATCTGCATAAAAGTCCACCAATACAACCTCATTTTTTTCAAGTTCACTATTAAGTTCTTCTTGATTTGCATATAGAATCGCCATAAATATTCCTCCCTATTCATTATATCTTTAAATGATTAGAAATGCTAGAGAGAATAGTAAAATTAGAATTTTTTTGCAAAGGGGAACAATTTTTTATTGTTCCGCAAGTTTTTTTAAAATAGTTACTTTATCTAATTTTTCCCAAGGAAGTTTTTTTCCAAAGTGACCATAGCAGGTTGTTTTCGCATAGATTGGCTTGTTCAATTGTAATTCCTGAATCATATTTTGAGGTGAGAAATCAAACACGGTATCAATTAGCTTTAATATTTTTTCCTCGGGAATTTGGTTAGTTCCATAGGTTTCAATGAAAATAGAAAGGGGAGAAGATTTACCAATGGCATAGGAAACTTGAATTTCTATTTTCTTAGCCAGATTAGCCGCTACGATATTTTTAGCTACATAACGGGCATAATAAGCACCACTTCTATCTACTTTCGTAGCATCTTTTCCAGAGAAAGCTCCTCCTCCATGACGAGCAAAACTTCCATAAGTATCTACCATAATTTTGCGACCAGTTAAGCCAGTGTCGCTTGCTGGTCCACCTAATACAAATCTTCCAGTAGTGTTTACATAAAAATTTGTGTTCTCATCTAAGAATTGTTTTGGAAGAATAGGTTCTATTACAAATTTCCAAACATCATTTTCTAGTGTTGAAGGGAAAATATTTGGCTCATGTTGGGCGGCAATTACAATACTGTCAAAACGTATTGGTTTATCATCTTGATATTCTACGGTAACTTGTGTTTTCCCGTCTGGCCTTAAATAGGGGATAGTACCATTTTTTCGAACCGTTTCTAACTGTTTAGCAAGAGCATTTGCATAAAAAATCGGTAGAGGTAAGAAGCATTCAGTTTCGTCTGTTGCATAACCAAAAACCATTCCTTGATCTCCAGCCCCCATTTTCTTTTTGCTAACTCCTTTATCAATGTCTGGAGATTGTTTCTGTAGGTCAATTCGAATAGGAATTGTATATCCGTTAAAATTTAATTCATCTCGGTCATATCCAATATTAAGGATAACTTTTCTAGCAATTTTTTCTATATCTATGCTAGCGGTACTTTTTATTTCTCCCATGATAACTACTTCCTTTTGGTTAGCACAAACTTCACAAGCAACATGTGCATTTTCATCTTCTTTTAAGTAGGCATCTAGGATAGCATCACTGATTTGATCACAAATTTTATCAGGGTGACCACTAGTCACGGATTCAGATGTAAATAATTTTTTCATATAATTCCTCCTTTACCTTAGAAGAAAAAAAAGTAGAGAATACTCTCTACCCAAGACCATTCCTCATTTCTCGACTATGTCGCAGGATTTAGCACCTAACTAAATAGGTTGCTGGATTTCATAGGGCCTGTCCCTCCATCTCTCTTCATAAGGTTTTCTTATTTACGATATCATTGTACTTATTTTTGCATAGTTTGTCAATAACAAAGAAAAAATTAGCTATTTCTCTTTGTTTGTATGAATTAAAACAGAAAAAAGTAATATAATCGCAGAAAAATGTCAATTTGATATCAAGCAAAAGATAAAATCTATTAACAAATATGTGTATAAATAAAGAAGATTAGAAACTTGGTTTCTAATCTTCTTAGGAGGAAAGTCTTTTCAATAAAAATTTTTTAAACCTCGATACTTACACCATTCATCTGGTCAAAGACATCCGTAGCATCACCATAAAAGATAAATACATTTCCGTATCCAGAGGCACCCAACGTATATAGTTTACTAGTAGCAAGAGAAATATTTTTCGCTGCATGCTGATAACTAGCAAAAACGATACCACCACTATTTACATAAAACTTTTGGTCAACGATAATACCATTCTCGTTAGTAGGAAGTTTTACAGATACCCCAAATCCAGTAGAATATCTTTTTACTTCATCGAAATGAGTGGTACTTGATGATGATCTAACTCTAGTTGTAATACTATCATTGGCTAGGTTAGTGTTCATAAATCTAGCTCCGATAACATCATAACTTCTTACTTTAGGAACAACTAACCAAGTCGCGGTAGTTACAATAGTACAGTAAGTAGAACAACTTTTAATAATAGCGATTCTCTTACTAGCAGTTTCATGGATTGCTCCTAAAGGTCTAACAGGGCTTTCATAAATTGTTTTAACTTCTATAGTGTTTTCACTATTATTAATGTCTAAGTCGCGTAACCATTCGTAATCTTCTAACGACATGTTATCAAAATATCCATTTCCATAGTATTCATTGATGATATTGTACTCTTTTTCGGTAACCGTAATGCCATTATTATTCGTGTAGTATGGTGCTGTGTTTTTATAATTTGAAATTTCAGAAGTATCTAAAGCAAATACTCCACTTGCAAGTGTGGAAACTGTGGCAGTTACTAAAATAGGTAAAATCAATGACTTTTTTCTTTGATGAAAATAATTAATCATCTTATATCTCCTTTCTTATTATAGTCATCATATCATTTTTCCTTTTAAAAAAGAAAGAGCAAAATTTGCTCTTTAATCTTCCTTTAAATAATTCACATAGGTATTTATGAAATAATTAATTTTTTCCAAATTACAATTATTTGAGGAACAAGAAGAAGTGGAAATAACATATTGAGAATAGTCATTTGAATTCTCGCTGTTACAATAATAAATGTCATCTGGTAAAAAGTATTCATAATGATCAGTAGAGGTTCCATTATTCTCTTCTACTACATATAAACTAGCCTTATCATAATATATTTGAAGAATTGTTTTATTCTCTTTTTTCGTCTCCAAAAAATAATAATCTTTTTCCGAATTATAGGAAAAATTAGTCAATATATAAGTTGGAAAGTCTGAATTTGAATTATCAGGTTCATTATCGACAAAAGAAGTGTTGTTGTCTAAAATGTCATCATTGATAAAATCTCTGTTAACATTTAATTTTAGAGTTTCGGATTGCCCATTCGTAAATGTTATCCCAATATATAGATTTTCTTTTATTTGTTTTATATCTTGGTAAGAAAAAGATTGAGAAAGATTAAAATTGTTGGTAAATAGTTGAGGCCTATCTAAATCGGAAAAGATAGGAATTTCTTTTCCATTTTGTTTATAAAAAAGTTTGATATTAGATGGTTCCAAATTATTTAAATATCTAATTGTTCCGAGTTGAATATAACATTTTTCTCTAGAAACAACTATAATTCCATCATAAAGATAAAAATTTTCTCCTTCTCCGGTAATCTTATAGACACTAATAGATTTATAAGTCGTTATAAAATAATAGAACAAAAATGCTATACTAAGCAGTAATAATATACAGATACTAGCAATTAAAATTCTTTTTCTTTTTTTGTATCCATCTTTCATGATCTTGATAGGAACTTCATTTATTTTTTGCTTATTTCCTTTTGTCTCTTTTTCTCCATAATAAATTTCGTTGATACTAATATCAAAAAACTTACTAATACTTATAATATATTCATGATTGGGCATGTAAACACCACGTTCCCATTTTGAAATCATGGTTCTATCTGTAAATAAAACTTTGGCTAATTCTTCTTGCGTTAGTCCTTTTTCTATTCTAAGTTGAGCTAAAAATTTTCCAATCTTCTTTTGATTCATACTACTCATCATATCCATCTTTTTCTACATAGTATTATATCATAAAGTGTAATTGCCGTGCATTTCTTTTTCTATAGTCTTTCTTTAGAAATCAATTTTGGTTGTTCATCTAATCTATTTTTATACCATTTTTCAATATTTCTGGTTGAAAAGTCATAAAAGTAATTTATAAATTCCAATGGATTTGGAAGGGTAAAGTTATTTTCTCCATTTTCAATATGGAGAAACAATTTGTTGATTGTCCCTAACTGATTATAAGTGCTTCGAATTCTTTTTATAAGATATTCTAAATTGGAAGTGTTCATATATTTTTTTATTTCGTAGGTAGTGAAATGAATTATAAATAAATTTTTTTCTATTTTAATGACAGCATTATCATTGATTTTTGATTTTATAAAATCTTCTAATTGTGTTTCATCTAAATAATCTAAAATTCCAGAAATATATTTATTTACGATATCGTAATCCAGTTTTTGAGGAATCATATCATATGCTTTTTGAAGATATTCTGAGTAAGTGTTTTTTAGGCTATAACTTCTATCATAACTTAATAGAATTCTTCTAATATTAGCTTCTTCTTTGGTTAGAAAATTATGTCTATTTTCCAATTCCTTTTTTGGAAAGAGAGCTTCTTTTTCTTCTAATTCTTGTTTGTTTAAGCAGTGATAAATAATAGGTATAAATAGCATTACTTTGATGGTGTAAGTAATATTTTCATCTAGATTGCTCAAGGAAAAATCGGTTAAGGATTCCACGAATTTAAGAATATAATCAACATAGGTTTCAATATCAAAAAGTTCAGATTCATGGTCATCGTTATAAGTAAATATGACATTGAGTAATAGCAAAATGTTGTCTATGTATTGCTTGATAAGTTCGTCATTTTGTTTATCATTTTCTAAGTATTGCTTATTTAAGATATTTTTAAATAATCTTTTTATGTGGCTGGAAAAAACAGTTTCTCCAGACCGAGGACGATATTGTTTCTTTTCATCAGAAGATTTTTCGTTTTCGCCATCGGGTTTCTCCTTTCTTTTTTTATTTTTTATAAGTCCTTTTTTGATTCTTTCAGTAAAGTTGGCAATAACATTACTTTTTAAGGTTTCAATATAGTGATACTGTTTTTGCTTGTTTAAAATTTCAATTGGAATATCAAAGTCAACGATAAAATTATCATCGTAATTGTCATCTAATTCTTTTTCTTGTTTAGCCTCTTCATATAATTGTTTGTTTTGTATGTAATCTTTTAGAGATTGAGAATCATAAGGAATTAATTTTAATAACATGCTGTAATACTTTTGAAAAGAATCATTTGGATTATCAATCAAGTTTTCTAGAGAAATGTTTAAATCTTCTGCTTTTCTATTTCGAAAACTATTAAGAGCTTGTTGATTTACTTGATAGCAGTTTAAAATTTCTTCTCCTGTATCCATTTGAAATTTTACTTTAAATAGGCCTGTTAAATGATAATTGTCAGTAGGAATAATGATTTGATTATCTCTGTAAAAATAGGGAACTTGTTCTTCGTTAATAAAAATTTTTAAGTTTTTAGGTTGTTGCTGACATCGAAAGATCAATTCCTTTTCATTAGAAGAAAATTGATATTCGAAAGAATTCTTTTTTGAATCCGGAATATGGAGATATTGATTAGATACTGCAGTGTTTTCTTCTATTTCTTCAAAGTTTTGAAAAAAGTCATTAAATTCTTCTATGGTTCCTTTTACTAGGACATCGCATTCTAAATTCCCATTTTTTCCACTTTCAAAGAGGGCAGCATTTGTGCAATTGGCACTGCCATATAAAATGTAAGAATTGGTATCAGATTGAAAACGAAATACTTTTCCATGATATCTATTTTTCGTTCCTATTTCTTTAAAATCTTGAAAAATAAATAAATTTTCTCTTGCTATGATATGATTTTGTTGATTGAAAGAAAAGTTAAAAGTACTTAGTTCATTTTGAATGTAAAGATTTATTTTAGCATTAGGATATAAGGATTTTATTCTATCTAGGGCTTTCAAATTGGTATCATAAAAAGGAACGGCAATATCAATTTGTTTGGCATCGGTAACAAGTTGATGGATCTGAGTGATAATGGGATCTGTATAGTTTGAAAGAAAAAGAATCTCTTGATTAGGGGCTAATTTTTTATAATAGGAGTATTCTGTTATTTGGGCGATAATATCTAAATCAAGTGATTTAAAATCTTGGGCTAAACGAACAAAATAGGTAATAGCGTCCTGAATGACATTTAAATATTTTTCATCTTGCTCAGTATATTCAAAAGTGTTATAGACTTCATTGTTTTGCATGTAACCAGAATACGTTAAATTGGCACTAGAAATAATGAGTTTCGCTTTCTGAGGGCTCAATAGTAAGACGAGTTTCGGGTGAAATGCTTTTTGTAGTTTAATGGGCGTTATTCGATATTTTTGTTCAATGTGACAATTATTTATACGATTTAAAGCATCTATCAAATTATTTTCATCAATAAATAAGGAGATAATTTTTAAATGATTGTTGATAAGCGTATTTAAAATATGATTTTCAAAAAAGTCTATATCTAAATTGAAACTTGTGAAAAGGGCAATTTCATATCCCTTACTATGAGTGATATCATTTAAAATATTTTTATTTTTCATATTCTTTATCTCCTAGCATCTCTAATTCTTTCATAACAGAAAATAATTGATTGATTCGTAAATTTTGATAATCATAAGAGAAGTAAGAATTTTCTATTCTATAAAGAATGCCATCGTCATATCCAAAGAAAAATGTATCTTCTCCTAATAATAATTTTCTTCTAGCCGTTTCTAAATGTTGTTGAATTACATACTTAGAAATTATAAACTTTAAATACTCAGAACTTAGTTTTCCCTTAAAGGAATCCATATCCTCTAAAAATTCTTGTAGAGAAATAGAAGTTCCGTAATTGTTTAATTTTAAAAATTGTTGATTTATATCGTTTCTATCTTTTAAACGATTGTATAGAGCACAAAGAATTTTTAAAGCATTTTCAAGAATTTTTTCTTGGGCTATTTTTTTCTTTTTTCCTTTTGCTAACAAATAATCAATATCATTCCCGTATAGTACGTTTTCTTTTATAATATCCGCTAACTGTCTATCTGGAATCTTTTTTATCATGATTTCTAGTAATTCCTCTTCTGTTACTGGCTCCACTAGAGTTTCTAATAAATATTTAAAAATCATTTCAATGGTATTCGTAAAATAGTGTCTAGCGATTAATACTTCCCATCCCCGGACAATCTCTAATAATTCTTCTTCGCAGGGACTATGATTAGCTCTAGGAGAAAAATTATCGTATAAGAATGTTCGTAGTTTTTTTTCGTCAATGTCTTTTATGCTTAAGTCATAGTATAGGTATTTCATAAATTTCGCTTGTTTTTTAAGCATGTTATTGGTATTGAAAAAATAATCTTGTAATAAAATTTTTGCTTCTGGTAATAAAACCATATGAAAATCTGCTACTTTTCCCAATTCTTTAATCACTTCATAGGGAATATTATCAAATTGATCCTTACTTGCATATTTCTGATAAAATTTTGTTTCTTTCATATATTTGTCCAATGATAAAGCTAAATTTTTCCCTTTTTGAGTAAGATGAATGTGGTCTAAATCCATTCCCTTTTCATCTTTTGAGGTTATAAAACCTGCGGTTGTTAATGCCGCTTTATAATAATTAATACCGGTTAATTCTTGAATATAATCTTCGTTAAAAGAATAATTCTGTTCTTTTTGTTTTGCCATATCTTTTCTTATTTTTAAGGTTCCCATCATGTTATTGATTGTATTATCATGAAAAAGATTTCCTAAAACAATAAAGTAATTGTATATTTTTAAATAATGGTTTAATGTTATTTGACTGTTATAATCTGTTTTCTTTCTATTTTCATATACATCATAATAAACCCAATTGACAAGAACCCAATAAAAGGCATGAGGAGTAACGCTATTGATAATGGGGCAAATACTTCCTACAATGCTTTGTGAAATACCTTGGATGCCTAATGGGTCCTGATTATTCTTTTTGATTTTGATATCATTTAATAATGGTCCTTTGTACATTTTCAATACCTCCATAATAGTATTTTATCATAGGATGTTTCTTTAAAGTAGGAGATAGCATTTTTTTCTGTTTTTTTGTAAAATAATGATGGTGGTTTATGATGAAAAAACTATTGTTTGCTAGTTTGTATTTATTTTTACTTTTTCTTATTTCTGGGTGTCAAACAGCCGATAAAAAACGTTCGTTATCAGAAACTGATAAAGGGGAAGGTAAAGTAAAAGGCGAGCAAACGGAAGAACCGAAAATGGAACCAAAAAGTGAAGGGGAAATCATGGCTCAGCATTTTATTGAACAAATAAATGAGGATAGAGTATTAATGTCTGAAGAAGAAATTCAAAACTATAATCAAGCGGTTATGAACCGGTCAAAATTTATGTATCATTTGGATAGTTTTCATGTATTAACCAAAAAAGAAGTTCAGAATTATATTAACTCTTATTCTTTTCCAAAACTTCCTCAGTATAATGGTACGAAAAAAATTACTTCTTCAACGGTACAAAAAATTTTAGATAATCGTAATTTGAATGCCATTCCTGACAAAGTGGAAGTAAAAAAGGGAATAATTGTTCGTCATACGAATTTAAGATCTTTTCCTACAACTGTTGAGTCCCGCACTAGCAAGGATTCTATAGTAGACAATTTGCAGGAATCAGAGCTATTAGTGAACGTACCTGTACTAATTATTCATGAAAGTTTGGATCAGGAATGGTATTTTGTTATTTCTCTAGCCTATTATGGATGGGTAGAGAAAAAGGATATTGTTTTAGTAACAGATGAGGAATATCAGTATTTTACGGAACCCAATGATTTTGTTATAGTCACAGAGGCTACAGTAAATGTTGAAGGTGTTAATTTAGATATGAGTGTTAGATTACCACTTATTAGGGAAGGGAAAGATGATTATATTGTCGCTTTACCAACAAAAAATGAAGAGGGGATTTTTAAAGCCAAAACAGTAGCTCTCCCTAAAACAAATTCCCATTTAGGATATTTACCTTATACAAAAGAAAATGTCTACCGCCAAGCTTTTAAGTATTTGGGTACAAAATATATTTGGGGAAGTAAAGAGGGAGGAATTGATTGCTCTAGCTTTGTAGCGAATGTATATCGTACCTTTGGCTTTAGCTTTCCACGAAATACTTCCCATCAAAAAGAAAGTTTAATGAGAAAGACATCGCTTATCGGGAAAACAAATTCTGAAAAATTATGGATTTTACAGCAAGACTATCCTTGTTTAGCATATGAAGATGGACATGTTGTCATTTATTTAGGAGTATTAGATGGTAAGCATTATATCATTCATGCAGTTAGTGACACGATGGATGTTACAGTGATGAATTTGGAAGAATGTTACCACTTGAGGAGATTGGATAGTGTAATCGTTGTGGAATAATCTTTGTGGATGTTGAAAAAAAAGCATTGTAAATAGATTGTTACAGTGCTTTTTATTTACAATGGAGGATAAAAAATTTAGAAATCTAAGATGATTCTATGATATAATCTATGTAGGAATAGGGGAGTGTACATTATGAAAGTTTTGTATAAGGGGAAAGAAATCGAACTAATTGATCACCTTGAAAAGGGAGCAGTAGAATTAGATTTGTTGGATCATCATAAAACTTTAGAAACTTATCCAGAACAAGATGATGAAGATTTAGAAAAAACTTTAGAATTAGAATTGGGGGATATCAATGGAAACCATGAATCGTCGCCAAAAAGCTGATGAATTTTTAAAATTTATACGTGATTTAGCTGTTGAAAATCCCTGGATGGCAAGTTTCCATTTTGACTACATATATGATGAATTAATTTATATGGATACACCTAGAGAACTGCGACGAGATGATGAGGTAGCTCCTTTTTTTGATAAATGGATCCAGCGTTTTAAGGAGAGACAAGATACTGAAGTTAAGGTAGAAGAAGATTGGTCATACTTTTGCCAATTTAATAGAGGGGATGCGTTATCATTCCCGGATCATATTAAAATCTATATTCCTTTAGATTTACAACATATGGAACGAGGAGTTAATGAAATCTTTGACTTTTTAAGTGAAAATAATATGGTACATCGTTCAAAAGTTGGTAAAGGTTTGCGTTTTGATACTATTGTTGTTCGCTTAACCAATAGGAAAGATGCGGATAAATTCATGAAATTTCTGAAGAAAAATTCTTACATTCAAGAAGGCTTAATGGCTCCCAATCCTTTTGCTTTTAATCGTGACGGAATTGCTATGGCAGTTGATGGTCATTTATCTTATAACTCGACACTATGTAAATATATCTCTTTATATATGTCCACCAGAAAAGAAGAAAATAGATTAGCTGAAGTTGGGATAGATGATTTTTATAATTTTGTTAGAGAATATTATAACCGAGCTTTTTTTTCAAAGGATGGGCTATCTCAAGTGGCTAAGGACTTAAGGGCTAAAATTTATACCGATAATGATATGGTTAATTATCAAAATGTTACCTCTTTAATTTTAAAAGCAGGGGATCCCTCATTCTCTTACGAGGATTATTTAGAACATTTTCGAAAATGCACAGATAAAAACGAGTTAAAGAAACAGGTAGGTAGTATTCGAGCAATAAAATCCCGTAAAACATTATCTCCTGAAGAAAAATTAGAAACAAAGAATTTATTGCTAAATTTAATTACTAATTTAGAGTATAACTATGGGACTGAGCATATGATACGAGAGATTTCTGATTATGTGAAATTAGGAAAGATTCCCTATGACTTTAGTTCAGTAAATCTTCCTGATAATTTTAGAGAAAATCTATGTGCTGTTTTAAAGGAAAAGAATATTTCTATTGGAGTTTATATTTCTGTGCTAAGAGCAGACAGAAATCCTTCCCTGGATCCTGATGCAGTGGTAGAGAGTTTAGTTCATGAAATTCTTGATGTAATGGTGCCTAAATATGGCTTCGAGGAAGCATTGGATAGAATTAATGAGTACTTAATAGATGGAAATCCTGCAATTCTTACTAGGACTAATAATTTGCGTCAACATATTATAGATTCTAATTTTTTAGTAGATGTCAAAAATTTTCTATTAGAAAATAATATTAATTTGCGTAGTTATTTGGAGCAAAAAAATGTGGAAGATATTTCTATTTCTTGTTTGAATAAAGCTTTGAAAGCTCTTTATCATAAACAGGAAGAATTAAATCGGGAAGGGATTAGCTTTTTGAGTGGAGAAGAGGCAGTACAGTATGCCTTAGTTCGTTTGATTGAAAAAGGATCTTTTGAAGGATTTAAAGATGTCCCTGATAATTTAACTGAATTAATGAGACATTGCTCTCGAGATACAATATTATCCTTTATTACAGAAAGTATGCACCATCCAATTCCTGAACAATCTTTAACTCATAAAATTGCTCTTACGCTATCTAGAGAGTATGCGAGTATGATCCTTCAACCTGGTGAGTTAGAAAAGGGTAAAAGCTATTAAAGAATTATTATAAAAAATATAATTTCACAAAGAGGAAGAGATTCAAGAAAAAATCTTGAATCTTTTTTTGTCATGTAAGAGTGTATTAAAACAAACCTTATTTAGTTCAGAAAAAGAATTCGCATTTTCAAGAACATTTTTTTCAAATCTACTATAATCTTTTGAAAGTCCAATAGATAATAAATTATCATCTTTAATCTCCGATGCCGATATTAACGCACTATCTGAAAAATGGACAAATCGACAATAGAAATTATACATATCTTCAATAATAATATTATTATATTTTTCCCTTAATTTAGAAATTATATGGGTATCATACAATGCCTATAATGATATAATTTAATTAGAGAATCAGTACGTATTCTTTGGCTGTTTTATTTAGAATTTGAGTGTGTTTCTACTATGAATATTTTCTTTTATCCCCATTAAAGGCTTTAATTTTAATCTAACCATTAATCTATAAATTTTTTATGGGAATTTTTTGCTCTTTACTTTTAGTAATGTAAAAGTTAAGATGAAATTGAAAGAAAGTGAAAACATGAGTAAATTAGTAAAGAACACTATCGGCATTTGTATAGCTTTAGTTATTATGATTGGAGTACAAATTGGTGTTTCGGCATTACAAAATACGTATGAATCCACTATAAGTATCTCTACTAATTCTACATTGAATGGTGCAGAGAGAAATTATTCATATGATAACCTAAAAATAGCTGTTACGCCAACTAAATTGCAGCCTAATCCTTTGTCATCATACCCTGATAAAGTGCGTATGCTGATTGAAGTAATCAGACCAAAGAAGATTTTAGGTGTACAATACGATATAGAGGTTAAATACAGCGGATACAGTTTCTACAGCGAGTTAAATAAAGCTGTAACAACAGACGCCGAAAACGTAGGTTCGGGAACGAGATACTTTTACTTTGATACGCAAGCATCAGGAGGTTTAGATGGTTACGGTGCATTAACTGGCAATGTGTTAATTACTAACTACGAATAAATGATTTTTTCAAAATTTAATATTGCCAAATAAAATTTAATTATAGTTCTTTGACAAAGTCGGCTTGCAAACCGACTTTGTCAAGGTTGTAATGAACTACTATAGGAACATACATAAAATTGGAGGTTGCATAAATGGAAGCAATTAAATTAGAAAATGTTAAAAAAAATTATCAAACTAAAGATGAATGCATTCATGCGATAGATGATATAACTTATACTTTCCAATATGGTAAATTTTATGCTATTATGGGTCATTCAGGAAGCGGTAAAAGTACTTTGATTCAATGCATAGGGTTATTAGATATTATTGATAGTGGAAAGATATTTATAGAAGGAGAAAATATTACAACCCTTTCTGCTAAAGAGAAAAACAAAATTAAAAATGAGAAAATAGGATTTGTTTTTCAAAACTATTATTTAAATAATACTATGCGAGCATATGAAAATGTTATGTTGCCTATGTTTATCAATAAAAAATTTAAGTCAACAGATAAAAAAGCACGTGCTATCGAACTGCTAAAAAGTGTAGACTTAGAAAATCGCTATAATCACTTCCCAAAAGAACTATCAGGCGGTGAACAACAAAGAGTAGCTATTGCTCGTGCCTTAGCAAATAATCCAAGTATTATTCTTGCTGATGAGCCAACAGGAAACTTGGATGAAAAAAATGAAACTGGTATTTTAAACATATTAAAAGAACTTGCAGAAGAAGGTAAGTGTGTCATTGTAGTTAGTCATAACAATACTATATATAATTATGCCGATGAGGTTATACATATTAGGTATGGAAAAGTGGTGAGTACAGATAATGAAAGTTAGCGAATATATATTCCTTGCAAAGAAATCTTTTTTTTCAAAAAAAATTAATATTCTCAATTCTTTTTTCTTGGTATTATCAATGTTATTAATTATTATTTCTGGCAGTTTTTATAAAACTTTTAACACTTTTTTGAATAATGTTGTAAATGGAAATTTAACTTTTAAAACATTAATTGTTTTCAGAAATAATACAAATATTGAAGAAATAGAAAAGATTTCTGGAGTACAGTATGCAGTATTTTACGATTCATATTCTACTTATGTAAAAACGGATAAAGGGGAAGAGATTTTACTATATGGTGTTCCAAATGATTTTGTTAAGACTCTTTATGGTAATCAACTAAATAATTATAAAAATGAAGAAAAAGTTTTACTATGTCCAAGCAAGTTCTACCTAGGCAACAATCCTGAAGAAATGAATGAAGAATTTTTAAAAAATCTTCATGATGGAAAAGAATATCTGAACCAGAATCTAACATTTGTAGGCAATAATTACTCACAAATATTTAAAATTGTAGGGATTTATTCAGAGAATAATTATACATATAAAGAAAATAATATTTGTTTTACTAGCTTTGAAAATATTAAGGAAATTAGAGATAAAAACGTTGATAATATTTGTAATAACTGCGATGGTGATTTGACGTGCGAAATAAATTGTGATCCATCAAACTTTCCAATTTATGTAATTTTAGAGGATTCTAGCTTGAAAACATCTGTGTCATCAGAATTATTGGATAGGGGTTATGAAGTAAGAGAGGTTTCACACGTAGATGTTGGTTCAATAAACCTCATTTCAAGAATTATTTTAGGAATATCAATTATGGTATTAATCATCGTATTTATAATTTTACTTATTGCCAATACGAAGTTTACTCAGTATAATAAAAAAAATAATTTACTGTATGAAACAATGGGATATGATTCCAAGATTGTTGCTAGAATAAATTATATTGAAGGAATACTATTATCTATAGTAAGCTTTTTAATAACACTTTTGCTAACTTGGTTATTATATCATTTACTAAACAAAATTTTCTTAGTTGATATTGAAACAGGAGGAAAAATTTATCTTTCTACTATTTCCATTTTCTGTAGTTTTTTTACTAGTATAATAATATCATTATTATCCATTTTTCTTTCTATTAAAGATAGAAAACCATCAATTATAGGAGATTTGCTAGATCGTGAAATATAAATTTATCATAACAAATATTCTGCTAAGAAAAAAATTAACGAAATTTTCCATTTCTTTATTTAGTATTCTAGTAATTGTATTCATCATGTTTTGTGCATTGGTAAATGGAACTAGAAATTTATATAACAAAAAAAAGTTAGAATATTTAGACAATAATTTTATTACTATATCTTCATCTGAAATGAATTATTATAAATTCCAGTCTACATTAGAAGATGTTGAAATAATTGATTATTTTTATCCATTAGATGTCTTCACCATAGAAGGTTATAATTTTTCTTATCATGACGAAAACTTAGTTTCAATTTTAGAAGGAAGAGGCATAGAAGATATATATGAAATACTGATACCTGATTACGCTACAGACTATCAAATTGGTAGTATTTTAAATATAGAGGGTAATACATTAGTGGTAGTTGGAATTTATGACTCTTCTGTGTATTCCTTTTCAAAGAGCGAAAAAGAGGATATAGATACTTTTTATTGTTCCTATGATTTTTATATTCGAAATATTGATTTGAATCATATTAGTGAAATAGTTCTTAAAATTGATGATTATGAACATTTTGATAAGGCTATAGAGCAATTATCAAATCTAACTAAAAATTTATCAAATGTCTCCATTGGTATCTATGATCAGGATCATGAAACTCTAGCTAGGTTTTATCAATTATCTTCCTATACTTTATTAATTAAAAATATTTTCCTTCCATTTATAATGTTATTTATACTGGGGCTAAATCGGAGCATTGAATATGATAATAAAACATACTTTGCTACTCTAAAATGTTTTGGTTATCCAACTTTGTCTATTGTTTTTATTCTCTTTTTACAAACCATCCTTCTATTTTTGCTAGGTTTTATTCTGGGAACTTTAATTAGTTTTTTGACAAATTTTTTTCTACAGTTAACTCATTTAAATTTATTTATTTTAGAAATTAAAGATGTATTTTCATGCTTATTATTATTTTGTGCATCGATTGGAATTGCAACTATTCGAAATTACTTTGTCATCAATAGAAAAAATGCTGTTGAGACTTTAAAGACTATATAAAACTGTTACCCTATCTGTATGTTTGCGGAAAGACATAGTTATGATAACTATGCAATGCTTTTTATAGAGCATTAAATGTTATAAAAATTAATTATTTTGTTCTTTAATTTATACATAATTTGTCATCATTTTCTATGATATCTATAATTTAAATTCTTTATACATTTTTTATTTATCAATCTGATAATAATGAATATCCTTATTTTTTAATTATGGAATGGATTGCTTTGTAATTTCCATAAACTCTTATATAATCTAACAAATCATTTTTTTCAATAGTCATGCACTTTTGGGAAAGTATCTCAAAGATATCATCTATTTTGTTAATAAGTAATGAATGTTCTTTTTTCTTTTTTAAATATTTTATAACAAATAAACAAGAAAACCAATTGATGCAACTCTCATTAGAAAAAAATTATATTTAGTATGTACACTTGTTGGAGTAATGGATTCTTTCCTATAGTTATAAGAGACAGCAACATCATTATGCGTACAATCATTTCTAAATTTACTTAAAGGATTTTAATTGAGAAACAGATAATTTAAGCTGGTTTATTTATTTCCTTTAATCATAATCAAAATTAAAGCACGGATAAAATTGTTATTTTCCGTGCTTTATATATGTTTGCTCCCATTTTTTTTGAGACATCTATCTCTGGAAGGTGTTGACTTGATTATACAACATATTTTCTAAATTTAAGCTGGGTTTATTCCATTTGTAATCGTAGTATATCATATTTCTTTTTAAATGTAACATAAAAATTATTTATTCATTTTAGTACCACTTGGTATATCTTTCCATTCTTTATTCAATAAAATTAAAACAAACTTATTTAATTCAGAAAAAGAATTCGCATTTTCAAGAACATTTTTTTCAAATCTACTATAATCTTTTGAAAGCCCAATAGATAATAAATTATCATCTTTAATCTCTGATGCTGACAATAACGCACTATCTGAAAAATGGACAAATCGACAATAGAAATTATACATATCTTCAATATTGTTTTTATATTTTTCATTTAATTTAGAAATTATATAGGTATCATATAGTTTTACCTTATCAATTTTATAATCGCTTAATTTTTTATTTCCTTTTATAATTGCTTTACCTATTTCATCAATATTATAACTATCATCTATTAATAATTTAATACCATAAATGAAAATGCAATTATCCAATTGCAGTCTAATTAAAGAGTTTAAAACTATTATATTATTGCTTGGCAACAGTAATTTGAATGCTTCAATTAACGATAAACTTCTATTTAAAATACTTGCTATTAATATATTTTTATAATTCAAACTAGTATCTTTTTTTAGTTGTTGATAAAAATAGTTTTTGTAAGCTTCAAATTCTGTATCAAATTTTTTATACAGGCTATCTAATTCTTCTGTTGTCATTAAATATCGCCTCTAAATACTAAAAATATATATTATAATCATTTGATTTTTAAAATGTTAAATACAAATTGGTGTAGGTATGGGGATTTTCACCCCAGTTGCTATTCTATACAAAATTTTCAGTTACTATAACAACAAATAATCAGGTACCTACAACAAAGCAACTTATACCTTTCTTTTTTTTCATAATCTCCTCCTCGCTATTAATAATTATTTTTACTAAAAAATTAATTAGTAATAATATTACTGCATAACATGTAGGGAGATTAAGTGTTGCTATTGAAGTTGTAACTTCAAATATTGATAGCAAAAAATGGAGATGAGGGGAATCGGACCCCCATCATCAATTTTGAAGATTGCTATTTTGCCATTAAACTACATCCCCATATCAATATTATATCACATATAATATTGATATGTAGTTGTAATTTAAAATTTATAAATATTTATTTAAAACATAAACTTGTTCCTTAAATTTTGATAATAAACTTCTTTTTTTTAGTTGAAAGATAAATGATTTTCCAAGATTAATTTGTGAGGTTCGACTGTAAATTAGTTCCATCAATAGTATTATATAACTATAAAAAAATTTTTCTTTTCTAACTACGTGTTTACAAATGAACTTCAATTAGAGTTTGATTGGGTGAAAAACTCAAAAGGATATAATGATTAATGTTTTCTTATGTTTAATTGTAGACCCTCTTGCATAATTATCTTCCCATCTAACAATAGTTGTTGAATCATTACAAGTATAACCTATACTTTCTAAATGATTATACAATTTTTCGTTTGATTTCCCACGACCAGTAGTAATTATCAAATCAATAAAATTAATAAAATTAATAAAATTAATAAAATTAATAAAATTAATAAAATTAATAAAATTAATAAAATTAATAAAATTAATAA
>CANQFE010000012.1 GCA_947598285.1 uncultured Bacilli bacterium | reverse complement strand
AATCTTTTATTGTTGCTGTCATTTGTGACTCAACTTCCATCACACCTAAATACTTAAGAAAACGTTTTTCTACCTTTTCTAACGATTTAATCCGTTTTAGAAATTGGCTTATTGATCACGACTGCTCTAATGTATGCATGGAATCTACCGGTAAGTATTATGTCCCTGTATACAATGCATTAGATGGTTTTATTTCTAATGTCGTCGTTGCTAATCCTAAATGGGTGAAAGCCATTAAAGGTGAGAAAGACGATAACAAGGATGCTAAATGGATTGCAGACTTGTTTAAAATGGGATTAGTTCGTTCTTCTTATATTCCTTCTAAAGATTTTAGAGTCTTGAGAGAATTTACTAGATATCGTTATAAACTTACTAATACCAAAACTTCTGAGAAAAACAGATTTTCGAATGCTCTTACCGTTGGTAATTGCAAATTAGATATGGTTTTTTCTGATATCTTTGGTAAATCGAGTCAATCTATTATTGATATCATTTTAAATAATGATAATTTCTCAGACGATGATATTATACATTGCTTGGATAAAAAATGCAAATCTTCTCATGAAGATATCTTATCATCTGTTGATGGAATACAATTTTCTAACGAACAAAAACTAAGAATTCATCTTGTCAAAGATCATATTGATTATTTAAATAATCAAATTCATAAATTAGATGAAATAATTGATTCTTTGGTGAAACCTTATGAACCTTACATTGATTTACTTTGTACTGTTCCTGGTATTGATAGAAATTCGGCAATTGGCATTTTATCTGAAATTAGTAACGACATGTCTCAATTTAATTCTCATTATCGTCTTACCTCTTGGGCTGGTGTTTATCTGAAACCTTATCTTGTTGAAGTTGCTCATAATGCGGTCAAAGATAAATCTAATTCTTACTATGCCAAGAAATTTGAAAAAATTTCGAAACGTCGTGGCAAAAAACGGGCCTACATTGCAATTGCTAGAAAAATTTTAGTTGCTATCTATCATATGTTTCTTACTGGTGAAGTTTGGAATCCTGTTGATTTAGCTTCTATTGAGACTCCTGTTGAGGATAGAATCAAATATACTAAAAATAATTTCAATCAATCACTGAAACAATTATTATCCCTTGGTCTTACATCTGATGAATTAGTTCATTTAGTTAATCAGAATGCCAATTATTATTAAGCTTAATTTTTGACTTTCTTTGGGGTAAGGGGAAGTCTGCCCTTTTTTCCTATTTTTTATAAAATAAATTTTGTTTTTCTTTTCAGACTACCTCCTAAACAAATTCTATATCCGAAATAGAATGACTAATATCAATTGTTGTTCCTTCAGAAGAAAAAGTAAAAATATCACCGATAATTGGTAAACTAAAATGAAAGAAAATTCTAACATGATATCTTGCCCGATCAGGAAGTCCAAGTAAAGATGTATCTTCTTTTTGAACACAATAGTAATATTTTTCACCAGATCGAGCCATTTCCATAGAACCAGTATCTAAACTAAGAACTCCATATTCATCATTTTCACAGCTTCCTAAAACACCATAATTATTATATTTTAAATAATTATTAATCAAAGTAAGCGCACTATTTTCACCAGAACCTAAACCTTCATATTTCTCAATCATCGATATCATTTCATTTTTAATTTTAAATGCCTTCGTAAAATTAATGGTAAGTGATAAAAATGCGACAAAAATTAACATAAAAATAATCACTAGTTGCATAATCCATGTACTACCAATTGCCTGCCTCATTATGCACCTCCATAGATAACTTTGGTATCTCCAACAATATGAAAATTAAATAAATCATGAAAAATTGGTAAATCCAAATTATAAAATGTCATGACTCGGTAATAAACCATTGACGGTAGCTCATGATAAGCACTTCCACCTTCACTACTAACATCAACCCTAGCAATGCAAAAAACAGGATTCCGACTAGTAGATTTTCCTTGACGATTAAAGCATTGATAGGTAGTATCTTCATCTCCAAATGCTTCAGGACCAGGATGTGTTCCTGTATTACGATAAGAGGAATCTTGAAGGTACTGAACAATATCGGCAAAGGCATTTTCACTATCTTCATCATATTCACTATTAATATCGATGCCGTGATGAGCCTGAATTGTTTGAATAATTTGATCTTTAACACTGTAGGCTCTAGAACGATTAACAGAAAGACACATAAAACCAGTAAATAGCAATATGAAAATAATTACTATTTGAAAAATCCACGTTCCACCAATTGCCTCTCTCACATTCTCACCTTCTACTTATTATCCTTTATTAGGACAAGTAATCCTGTCCAATGGAGTTACTCCATCGTCATCATATACAACACAAGAAACAGAAGTCGCGCCTGGTTCTCCAGGTTCACAAATAGCCTTACTACAAGAAATATTTTCATTCATATTATTTCGTAACGAAGGCCATATTGTAAAATAGAAAAAAGCCACCAACATTGCCACAATTATAACAACAATAACAGTAGCATTTAACTCGCCAGTCGCTTCTTTCATTCTTTCACCTTCCTAAAAATCCCCAAAATTATTTATTTTGTTCAAAATATCTTGAACAATCTAAATCATCATGTTCTACATTATTTTCATCATAATAAACACAATTTTTATTATCTGCATCACAATTTGCCATGGAACAATATGTACTGGCTGTAATATTATTTTGAATACCAGGCCAAACAAATGCATAGAAGAATGCTGCCACAGCCGCAATTGCAACAACTGTAACAACTGTCATATTAAGTTCACCTGTCGCTTCTTTCATTTAGATATAACCTCCTTACTTTCCTAAATATTATTATAACTTTTTTTCTTTAAAATATCAATGAATTTAAAGATTTAGCTGTAAATTACATATTCATCATTTGTAAAACAGCAAAAACCAATAATACCATAACCCCTAGACCAGTCGCGATTAACATTTGCATTGTTTTACTTTCCATTTTTTCCAAACGATTTTTATACATAAGTTCTCTTGCTTTTTGCTGTAAATTAGAAATTGTTTTGGAAAATGTGAGTAACTGCTCTTGTTTATGCTCTTGTCTACCTAAACTTAAACGATACAAAAGTCTCATCATTCTCATAGAATCACGAACCGGATAAAGTTTCGCAAAATTCATATATGGAGTGATCGTATCATCACCTTCATTAATTTGATCAACCATTTCTTGAAGTCCTTCTCGAAAAATAGCAGGAGCATCATCAATACTTTTTCCTAAAGCTACTGGTACTGTATAGTGTTGAATCAAAATTTCCAAACTTTTTAAATAATGGGGTAACATAGAATCAATTTCATTTAAATGACGTTTATAATATTTTTTTAAATCAGAGTAACCCATCTTAAACACCAAAAATCCTGCCAAAACACTAAATAAAATAGTAATATAAGATAAGTTCGAAATAAAGAAACAAAGCATAACCACAATCACTAAAAGTCCTCGTTTAACTCGGTTATTAAAGAGAAAATCAGGATTCACACTATCACCATATTTTGCTTTTACATAAAAGTCCCAATCACTTTCTTTTAATTTTCGGAAATAAACCTCATTATCTGCCACAAATCGATTCGCACTAATCTTCCCAGTATAATTAAGACCAAATAACAATATAACTGCCAAAGCAAATACTTCCCAATACATTATTCCACCCCCACATCTTCATAATAGAATTTTTCTCCAGAAATGAGGAAAAAACAGTTAATAATAATAATTGCATGTAAAATAATTTGCACATACCACATATCAAGAAGTTCCAAATAAGAATCTGTCCCAAGCAAAAATTGCATAGCCATGACTAATAAAAATAATGCTAAACCAAATGTAATAAACCGTCGATGAAACTCTTTTCGATCAATTTGATCTCGATAAACTCCTTCAACTAAAGCATCAATATCCATAGACATATTTTCCAGTGCTTGACCCGAATCTTTGGCACCTTCTTTTGTAATTTGTAAAAATAATTGATTCATATTTTTTACCATATAAAATGGATATTTTTCATTAAAAAATGTAATAGATTCATCAATTGTTCCATTTTGATAAGACATATCTATCATTGTTTTTACATCAGCTAAAACAGGATCTTCCAAAATTCCTGAATCTCTTACACCTTCTAATGATTTAACAAAACTCTGGGTTGTATTAAACTCCATAATAACATTAGTTGTATAAATTTGAATCTGTTCAAATATAAATTCACTATAAACTTTTTGACATCTTAAATACGCAAGATAAGGAATAAATGCAACAGCAATAGCCGCATAAATCACCGCGATAATAATGTTATAAAAATACAAGTAAGAAATTCCACCAGCAACAACTGCAAAAATAATCACTTGAGTCAAATATTGTCTTGGTGTATATTCTTGACCTAACTCTTTTGTTTTCTGCCGAACTTCTTTAAAACTATAGGGTGCATATTTATCATAAATGGTAGAAACTTGAGTGACAAAAAACTTATAAACATTCTCTCCATTATTAAATCGGTAAGATAATGCAAAAACAGCTATCGCAATTAAAATAATTAATTCAATCATTGCACTCCCTCTTTTCTTCTTTTTTTCTTTATAAAGTTTCTACAGTTGGTATTTCATTCACTTGAGGTAATGAAGTACTACCACTATCTTGACTTCCAAATATATCTTCAGGAAGCTCTACTCCACCAATTCCTAAATAATCTCGTAAATTTTTCGTTGGATTATTCATTGTAATTTCACCAGTTAAAGTTTTCTTAAAAATAATATTCACTTGAGGTTTATTATTATCATCAACATAAAATTCACAAACTTCCAAAATTTCTCTTTGAAAACGTCCTAACTCTTTACTCATATACCCCTTTACATAGATTCCAATTTGCACATAACGATGAATTGTCGTGACAAATTGTTCCACATCAACATTACTTTCAATCAAAGAAAACATACGCATCGGTATTAAACTTGCTTTATCTGAGTGAATTGTTGATAAAATATGGTGTCCTGAAGAAATTGAGTTACGAACAGCCATAACTGCTTCAGCAGAACGAACCTCGGAAAGTAAAATCCAAACAGGGTTTTGTCTCATACAAGCAACTAAAACATCACTATAACTAGCAATATTATTTGTTTTTAAAGCAACAATATCACGATGAGGAAAAATACGATCTAAGTGAAGTTCCAAAGTATCCTCAATTGTAATAATTTTTTCATTTTCTTTAATGTGACTTGCTAAATATTTTACTAATTCCGTTTTTCCAGAACCAGTTTCTCCACTTACAATAATATTAGCATGTCCTTCGACACATTTGATTAAGAAATCATGAATGGCTTCAGATACATATTTTTCATCCAATAATTTTTGCTTATTCAAACGAATTTTAGCTGGAGTTTTACGAATAACACAAGCAATTCCATTAGTAGCAATCGAATCATGAATAAAATTCATACGTAACTCAGCACTTTCAGCATCTAACATAGGATGAGCCATATTAAAAGTTTTTCCCATGACATTAGCACATTGAAAGGCTAACTTTTCCATTAATGCATTATTAATTTCGGGACGATCAACTTGATAAACACCCTTAGACAATGTTTTTAACCAAACTTGTCCACCATTGGTATAAGATATATCAGTTACATCATCTTCTTTTAAAAATTCTTCCAATGGTCCAAAATCTAATTGTGAAAAAACATTTTCATTCATGAAATCACCCTATTCATCTTCATTATTATTTTGATTATTATTACTAGAAGTATAGTTCTCATCAGGAATTACAGCTGAATGACTTTCAATAAAACTTTCAACATAACTACTAGTAACTTCAGTCTCGCCAGGATTAGCTGTATAACTAGCATTTCTTGGAACTGGAACCAAATTACCAATTTCATCAGCTTTCACAAGCAAAGAATATAAAGAATCAGGAACAGCAAATAATAATTCAGCTGGAGCATTTGTAGAATTATTTAAAGAAACACCCTTAGAATCTCTAACATCAAGTACTTGAATACTTTTAACGAAATTAGTATAGATAATTTGATTATAATCATCTTTTCCTTCAAAATATAAATCAATATAAGAACCAATTTTAACATAGTTTCCATAAATAGCATTTTCATCAACAGATAATGAAAAAGCCGTAAAACCATCTTGAATATCACTTAAAACATAATCTGGAGATAATTCCTTTCTCGTAATATCTTCCGTATAAAATAAACTTCCCGCTGGAATTGAATTTCCATATGTAACTTCTTTTCCAATTAAATCATTACGATTGCGAATAACATTATCTGCTTTTCTCATCACATCACTATTAACATTCATATATCCAATATCATCATCTGTAATAATATGACGGGATTCAAGTGTTACTTTCGCATAAGGCACAAGAGTTGGATTAATTGCTTCACTAACACGCCAATTATATCCAACAATTAAAACAGCAAGACCAGCAACAACACATAGAATTGTAACTGTATTTTTATTTCCAATAAATCTTTTTAATTTTGTAACAAAACTATTCATTATCATCAACCTCCATATTGCTATTATTTGCATCTGTAACAGCAACTTGAGATAAGATGAAATTTTGTAAATAAGCACTGGCAATCTCAGTTGGTCCAGGATTTAAAGAATAACTTTTATTTCTTGGAACTGGAACCAATTCTCCTATTTCTTGAGCATCATGAATTAATTTCATCATTTCATCATCAACTGCGAACAATAAATACTTAGGTTCCCTACTTTCAGCTCCTGTTTCAAATACAGAACGACTACTAGAATCCATAACATCTAAGACTTTAATACTACGAATAAAATTTCCATAAATCAATTTACGATCCTCATCAACTCCGCGAAACCATAAATCAATATAATTTCCCGGATAAATAGCATTTCCAAAAGTAGTATGCAAATTAACATCCAAATAAATAGGTGCATAACCAGTTTCAATATTCGCTAAAACATTTTCATCAGGAGCAGAAGCATCTACAACATCATCACTAAAAAAGAAACTATTTTCTTGAATGGTATTACCATAGCTTACTTTTTTACCAATTAATTGACTAGTACTTCGAATAATTCCTTTCGTTTTTTCAATTACTGTACCAGCTACTTCAATAGAACCTAAATCTTCTTTTGTAATAATATGTCCAGAAGGAAGTGTTGATTTTGCTAAGGGAACAGTCGTTGGTGTAGTAGCCTTAGATACACGCCAATTATACCCAATATACAACACTAAAATCCCTGCTAAAACACATAAAATAGTAACGGTATTTTTATTTTTCAAAAAATTTTTAATTTTTTCTAGAATGTTCCCCATTTTTATTCCTCCTTTTTAATTTGTAGTTGTACCATCAAGCTCTAAAATTCCATCAATTCGATTAACAATATCAAAAGACTCTGAATTTACACCAATATTATAAGATGCACTCTTAGTAGTAACTTTTACACTAACTTTTGGTGGAGCTTCATAAATTCCATAAAAATCAAATTTATAAGTACTTAAATCAACATTTTCAGAAAATCTTCTAATAAAGCTTTCAACAAACTTTTCTGAATTAATTCTAAGCTCTCCACTAGTACGATAATAGCCCAAATCGACAGCATCTACCATAGAATCTTCTGTAACTTCTTTAATTAAGTAGTAGTCCTGTGTATTTGTTGTTGTAACATTCGAAATAAGCATCATAATCATAATAACAAAAACACCTAAAACAATAATCCAATAACCCCAATATGATTCTCTCATTAACTGTCACTCCTTATTCTCCATGAAGGACCAATTGCCATACATTCACCATTACCAAATCCACTTGGACAATATTTTTCATCAAATAATTCCCAAGCATCATCATCTTTAGTAATACGATAAACATCTTTAGCAAAATAATTCTTATAATTATCAATCAAATCCAAGAAACTACTACGACATCTTACACTGTAATAAATACCATTATCATATTTTAACTCATCACAATATACAGAAGATGCATTAGTTACTTTTGATTGGAAAGAACTTGGAACTTCAGCATTTGTATAATTTTTTGCTTCCTTATTATACTCACGAACATGTTTTAATTGAACAGGCTCTAAAGTATAAGAATATTGTGGATGTAAATAAATACTTTCGCCAGCTTCTTCTATTTCTCTTTTTGTCAAGCTTGCTTTAACATTACTATCCCAGTTATATCCAAGAGGTCTATCATTAGGATTTAAATTATTTACTGAAACAGAACGGAACCCATAATTAGATCTCGTACCATCAAAGATACAATTTTTACAACTAAAATCACAAGTTCCATCACAGCCCTTAAATGAACAATCATTATCTTCACAAACGAACTTACATTCATCACAGTTATTTACATAGTGACATACATAACCAACATCTGTAGTAGCAGTTTGATCTCCTTCTATTCCATATTCACTGTTTGTACATTGTAAAGAAGAATCCAAATTGTTAAATGCTGTTAAAACATCAAGTTTATTTCCAATTAATCTTCCATTACTATGATCCTGATTAGATTGACCAATATTAGAGAATTTAAAAGTAAATGGGAAAACTCCAGTCTTAGTAATCATCGAAACAGGGAAAGATCCTTCAGGTAACGATGTATAAAGTTTTGGATATTCATCACTCTTCCCTTGTTTAATTGTTCCAAATTGAACAGCAGTAGAGAACGTTACTTGAGGTTTAAATTCTTCGTTTGTATTAACAGTTTTTCGTACCCATTTGGCATTACTAATTGTATATGGTACTTTATAGCATTCAACTTCATCATTTTCATTCTCATCACAAATCCATAAATCAATCGTTGTAGTTACATCTGAAGGAACATCATTAGTGTCATCTTCATTTACAATGCTTTCACCACTTAAACAATTATATTTATTATCAGTATCGCCAGTACAATACATTGACGTAGTATGAGATTCTTCTCCTTGACCATTAAATTTACCTTCTGTATTTTCTAAATACTGTTCATGATAAGTAAAATCAATTTCAGGTTCCCATTCCATCTCATTAGTCCAACCAGCCGATGTAGTAACTGAATTATCAGATGGATTCGTAATTGAAATATTTCCAGAACAGCTATTATATTCATTAACAATTTGATTTAACTCTCTTATTTTAGTTTGAATATTAGTTTTTGCTTCTTCAGCATCTTCCTTAAATTGCTCATAACGAGCTGTAGCATCATCTCCACCATCAGTACCACAAGATCCACCACAAGAACAATCATTTGACAAACCATAAACAGAAGTACTATCATGAAGCTCACTATCATCATAATCTTCATCTCCATCTTTTATAGCTTCATTTTTTCTTTCAGTACCAGGAACAAATGATCGAGAAGAAGATTTGCTTAATACTAATTGGCCATTTACTTTTCTTAAAGTATACTGAGTAGCAGTAAATTGATAACGATAAATATATACATCATCGCAATCTTCAGGGAAATTATCTGGGAAAGAATCACCATCTTCATGATTTGTACAATCTCTACCATTGCAAGATGAATCAGAAGATTTTTTAACATAATAAATGTTATTAATTCTATTGTTTTCTTTCAAGATATCATAATCACCTTGTTCATTTAGAGTACTTAAATATTCCTCGTAGTATTTAACACCCTCTAAATTAAATAAATATTCATTATATGCATCAATAACTTCCTGTTGTTTTGCTTCTAAATCTTTTTCAAATTGTTCTTTATTAATTGGAGTTGCCTTATCTTTTGAACCACTTGTATAACAATTTCTCGTTCCATTAATTTTCATTGACAAAGTAAAATATCCACCAGACTGAGTTCTCACAGCACTTGGCAAAGTAAAATCATAAGTTTCTTCACACCAGACACTACAATATCTATTCTCACTTTGACCACTAGAAACAGCACCTTTATTTTTATCTGTAGTGTCTTCAAAACTAGCGCCTGTTGAATCATTTTTTCCAATAACACATGCTTTTACTTGATTCGCGTATTTATTACATGAAGATAATTCATCTTTATTAATATCACTAATAGAACCTTTTAGACCGCTTTTGGATAAATAATCATCTGGATCGTCAGTTATATCTGCACAATCAGAAGGAATAGAAACAGTCGGATTACAATCAACACATTTTTGGTTAAATTCATCACATTCTGGACCATTAGGATTTTTATCACAAGCATCCTCTAATTTTTTACAAGTTTCCTCTAATTTAGGTTCTTCACAGTCTTTTTGATATTCATCAGAACTACAAGGTTTACCATCATTACAATAATATTCATTATTAGTAGGATGAGTACATGCAGGATGTAAGCATTTTTGGTTAAATTCATCACATTCTGGACCATTAGGATTTTTATCACAAGCATCCTCTAATTTTTTACAAGTTTCCTCTAATATAACATCTTCACAGTCTTTTTGATATTCATCTGCATTACATTCTTGTCCATTTTTACAATAATATTTATCATTTTCTTTACTACAAGATTTATTTTTTTCACAAGTTCCTGGACAAGTTTTACCATTTTTAAATTCAGTACAATCTTCTTTAGCAGGATCACAAGTAGTTTTATTGCCATTTTTATCAGTATATTCATATACTCCTGTAGATGTATTACATAAACATGAATCAGTTAATGGAGTTGCTATAGAAATTGAAGAATGCGGAACATTATTTTGTCTAGATAATTGTGCAGGTGTAGCAGTACAAGAACTACTTGGTAAAGGAGCTAACATTTGTTGAACTTTACTACCATCAGCTCTTTCCAAAATAACTAATTGATAAGATGAACGAGCATCGCAATATGATAAATCAAGTGTAATTCCCATATCTTTTCTATCCCACTTTGAAACATCAACAACTAAAGTTACTAAAACACCAGCCGGACCTAAGTCAGGAGTTTGATTTGCATCAAAAGAGCACTTAACAGTAGTATTGCTACAACTAATCTTCATCAAACTAGTATATTCTTTATAATATTCTGGAGTTTTAGAAGCTTCTACTGGCATAACTGAAAAAGTATAATTTATAACATCGCCTCCAGTAGTAGGCTCTTTAGAATATTCTACAGTTTTTGTCTCACTAGTCCATTGAGGGCCCCAAAGACCACCATTTCCAGACCCATCATCAACAATGAAACCATTCTTTATTAAATCTTCATAACTTCTGCCACTGTAAGCAAGACCAATAGCTTCAGTATAAATAGCCCTTGCGCTTCGAACAGCTTCAGTTTGTTTCAAATTTACTCCATTATTTTTATAATAATTATAAGCTCCATCATATAAAACATCGCCCCTAGGTTGAAAATGCATTTGCAATAATCGGAACAATGTCGTACCTACAACACGATTAAAAGTATTTCTTGACGTATAACCTAATTGTAATAATCTCTGATATGCATAAGTTAATGCGATATCATATTTTTGATTACCTCCAGGTGTTTCTGGATTAACTGTTCTAAGTACTTTATAATCTTTTCCAGCACCATACCAATGTAATCCGGGATCCAAACAATATACCATTGATGTCATTCCATCAATAACTGAAGTATAATCACGGACTTCTGGACCAGTACTATAATCACTATTATAATTATTAGTAATTTTAAAATATGTTTGAGCACTTACCAAACTAGGAAATAAAATTCCAATCATGACAAAAATAATTAACAATTTCTTTTTCATATTACTTTATTCCTCTGCTTTCTAATAAACATCACAATAGCAGCAACCCCAATTAAAGTAACGATACCTATAATAATATAAATGAAATATTTTTTAAAAAAATTATCTTTGGATTCTTCTTCAATAATGGTCTGCTGAGATTCTTTTCTTTCTTCATAAATACGTTGTATTTCCTCAGCAGGAATCGTAACATCCTGAGTAATAAATTCTTGGCAATAATAATCATTCTGATCAACACAATAATATTCATAGCTAAGTTTATTATATTTTGGAGTCTTTAAATTAAATTTATAAATTTCTTCACCAGTACAATCAGGATGATTAGAATAAACTTTGACTTCATATTCAACAATATTATCAATATCTTCTCTTATCCAACTTAATGTGCCATTATCTGTATCTTCATAATAATAAACAGCTTCTGAATTAGTCAAATTATCCTTTATAACAACATACAAGTCTTCTGTAATGTTATATATATTTACGTGTACTTCTGGAGCAGTGATTTCAATTGGTTCATGACCTTCTATTTCACTATCCTCAAATTCACCAGTTCCATACCATCCAGCTTCATATACCCCATTCACATTTGCAGCTTCTTTTTTTAACTGTACTTGTGTCTCATAATCACATGTAGATGCAGCATGTATTGTTGGGATAAATAAAAAGCATAATAATGATAGAATAAAAAGCCCCTTTTTGGATTTCATCATTCGTTTTCCCACCTCACCATTTACACAATGATTGTACCATAACCTTTTTTTTATTTCAAGAAAATACATACTATTTTATAAAATTCCTAAAGAAAAACTTTTTAAAGAAAAAAAGAAGAGATTTTTTTCTTCTTTACTCTTGTTTCATTAGTTTTTTTATTTCTTTTTCAGAAAGTCCAGTTATTTCTGAAATATATGAAATAGGAGATTTTTTTAGCATTTTCATAGCTATATTTCTTTGTTCTTCTTTCTTTCCTTCCTTTCTTCCCTCTTTTTTTCCTTCCATTAAGCCTTCTTCTTTGTACATATCTTTCTTTTTACTTTCCAAACTAAAGAAATCACTTGTTACTTCATCTTCAATAAAATTATTAGCATATCTTGCTATTATCATTAATTTTTCACTTCCTTTCGCGAATTCTTCTCTTTCTTTTTTGGTCTTTGCTTCCATCATCAATATATGTTTTTTTAATTTATTATTTTCACCCTCATTATATCCGCCTACACTAATCTTGTCAAGTCTTATGATATAAATTTCAATCGCTTCATTTAATAATTCATGTTTCTCATTTCTTAAATCATATTTTTGGATCCATTCTTTTCCTATTTTAGTTGTTACTTTTTCGACAATCATCAATAATGTTACTTTTTTTAATTTTTGATATTTCTTTTCTTTTTTCTCCATTTGAGTTCCATAGATTCGATTCATATATGCAATGGATTTCGTTAATCCTTCCTTGGTTAATGTTGTAAAAACTTCTAAACTAATATATCGATCATCTAATAAGACTAATATATCGCCTCGATATTGTTTTTGTTTTTTACTTGTCCTTAGTAAAGGCACTTCTCTTTTGATTACCAAATCATTAGGAATCTTTTCTTTTTCTTTGATTGTTTCATAGAAATCTTCTAACAACCATTTTAAAAATAAAGGTTGTTCTCCATAAATTGATTGAAAGATTTCATCTGTTAACATATTTTTTGTCTCTTCTTGATGCATATTATTTTTCCCTCCTACTTATATATTTCCGGATACACCCGGCGATTTCCTTTTTTTGAAGAGAAATTTTTAAAAAAACTTTGTTTTTTATGTAAATATTGTGTCAAAAAAAGAAGATTTAGAGAACAAATCTAAATCTTTTAATATTCCACTTTAATCGTTTCATCAAATTTGGAAAATAATTTTGTAATCCAAGTATTTAATTTTTTATAAACATATAATGAATCAATGCAAAGGACAAAACCAATTAAAGCACTGGCCCAAGTAATTGGTGTTAAATGAAAGAATGAATATTGGAAAATTAAACAATAAATAAAGCCAAGTAACATGATCCAAAATAATCCTCTTCTAAGCCAAGTAAATGGAGTACATATTTTATAAAGATAAATGAAACCAGTCATAGCTGTTAAAAAAACAGCAATGGAACTTTGAATTTCATAAGAAAGTTGAAAAACAGACGCAAAAAAAGTGACTAAAATAACATTAAAAACAACTGTTAAAGCGGTCGGTAAACTTCTACTGATAATTTTTAATAAAAAATTGCCTGTCACTAAATCATGATTCGGTTCTAAGGCTAGAATAAAAGATGGTGTCCCAATTGTAAAAGTTGTGATTAATGTTAACTGAATGGGAATAAAGAAATATTTGGCTGAAATAAGCACGCTGAAAATAATTAAAATAATAGTATAGATTGTTTTCATTAAAAGCAAAGAGGCACTTCTTTCAATATTATTAATTGTTCTTCTTCCTTCGGCAACAATCTGTGGTAAAGAATCAAAATTATTATCTAATAATACGAGTTGAGCCACATTACGAGCGGCATCACTTCCACTAGCAATGGAAATAGCACAGTCACTCTTTTTTAAAGCTAAAACATCATTCACTCCATCTCCTGTCATTGCTACGGTTCGCCCACTGTTTTGTAATGCTTCAATTAAAACTTTTTTTTGATAAGGAGTCACTCTCCCAAACACATCATACTCTAAAGCTTTTTCTTTTAACTCATCATCACTCAAATCCATAACATCGATGCCTTTCACATTCAAAAGACCAACTTTTTTCGCAATAGAAAGAACTGTTTTCATATGATCTCCGGAAATAATTTTCACCATAACTCCTTGGTCTTTAAAATAATCTAAGGTATCTTTTGCTTCTTTCCGAATCACATCTTCTAAAATGACAAATCCCAGAAGTTTTAAATTTTTTGGTTCTTTTGATAATTTTTTCTTATTTTGAGCCACAGCTAAAATGCGATAATCTTCTTGATATGGAAAGATTTCTTTTTCCATACTCTTTTTAGGAAAAAGAAACTCAAAAGCTCCTACATAAATGGAACCATTATTTTTAAATTCGATAGCTGAAAACTTACGTTCTGAAGAAAAGGAAATCACATCGACTACTTCATCATCAAGTTTTCCGGGAAACTTATCTTTTAAAGCTTTCATTGTTAAATTTTCATCTTGAGAAGCAAGAGCGTAAAGAGTTAAGAGATGCTCTAAAGTATCCAAAGAACAATTTTGATGAGGAATCACATCAACCACTTTCATGTTTCCTTCGGTTAAAGTTCCTGTTTTATCTAAACAAATCACATCGACACGCGCTAGGGTTTCGATGCAATACAATTGTTGTACTAAAACTTTAAAGCGAGCTAAGCGAATGACACTTACTGCCATCACTGAACTAGTAAGTAAAACAAGCCCTTCTGGAATCATCCCAATTAAAGCTGCGACAGTGGTAAAAACTGCTTCGCCAAAATTTCCACCTGTCGCCCGTAGCTGACTAAAATACATAATAATGCCAATTGGAATAATAAGAATAGATAAAATTCTGAGTAAATTTTCAAAAGAATCCATAATTACAGAATTCACTTTTTTTTCATATTTTGCTTCTTTTGAAATAGTAGAAACGTAATTAGAAGACCCCACATGTTCTACTTTGGCAAGACAAGAACCACTGACCAAAAATGAACCAGATAAAATAAGATCTCCTTTCTTTTTTAAAATGTTTTCCGATTCACCAGTTAAAAGTGATTCATTTACTTCCACTTCACCTTCTAAAATGATTGAATCAGCAACAACTTGATGACCAGTTTTTAACATCGTAAGATCATCTAATACTAGATCTTCTAATTTTAAATCCACAACTTTGCCATCCCTTATTCCTTGAATAGTCGATTCAGAAAGAAAAGATAAACGATCAATAATTTTTTTAGAAATAATTTCTTCTACGATACTGATAATAGAATTAATGATAATAACTCCCATAAATAAACAATTTTTTAAGCCTTCCAACATTTGATGATTTAATAAACCAGCAATAAAGACCGCGGCCCCTAAAGCAATATTTAAAAAATTAAAATATGTAAAAAAATTACTAGCAATAATTTGTTTTATTGATTTCGTTTTAGGTTGATCATCATAATTTACGAACCCTTCTTTTATTCTTTGGTTTACTTGTTCTTTTGTTAACCCTGTTTTTAAATCAACTTGAAAACGCTCCATCTCTTTCACCACACTAAGGATAGTATAGCATGGATAAAGAAAGTTGTAAATGAAGGAAAAATTAATTTTTAGTCCTTTTTTACGCATTTTATGAATATAATTCCTTGCAAATTTTAAGGGTATGATAAATTAGAGATGAGGTGGTAGTAGATGAACCGATTAAGAGAACTTCGTGAGGATAAGGATCTTTATCAAAAAGATTTAGCCAAAATTTTAAATGTCTCTCAGCAACAATATTCTCGGTGTGAAACAGAAGTGAATCAATTATCTTATGATGGACTAATGACTCTTGCTGACTTTTATGAAACAAGCATTGATTACATTCTATACCGAACTGACCAACGAGCTCCTTATCCAAAAAGCATTATGATTGAAAGAAAAAAGACTTATGAGTAATTCATAAGCTTTTTTTAAAACCATCCTAAGTTTAAGAAATCATTTAAGAATAAAACAATTCCCACCACTATTGCAACAAAGACAAGAAAAATTAAAATTTTTAAAATAATATGACTCTTTTCATCTTCATCATCGACATCAGCAAAATCTTTTGGATTAAAAGAAGTATTTGTTGTATAAAAAGACTCATCTAAAGTTTCTTCCATTGCATCATTAATTTCTTCTGAAGTTTCTTTCTTAGTTGGCATTGTAAGCTCTTGACTATCTACTTCAAATTTTTCTAACTCTTCTGTAAAATCTTTTGCACCTGATACAATGGTATTATCATCTCCTTTAAGTTCTGTTAAAATCTCTAAAGGATCTAGTGATTCAACTTCTTCTTTTAATTTCTTGCCATTCTTACTTTGGATTTCATTTAAATTAATTGTATTAATTAATTCTAATAATTCTTCTTTGGATTTTACTTCATTTGCTTCTTTATTTTTGGCTTCTAATTCCAAATTTTTTAAAATATCAAACTGCGTATCTCGTATTTTTTTTAGTCGATCTTTTTGATAGTCTTCTTCTTTTTCCTCACGTGCTTGTTCTAAAATGGCATTAATATCATATTCTTTGGTTGGTTCTTTTTCCTCTTCTTTTTCTTCTTCCTCTTCCATTTCAAACTTCATTGCTCTTTTTTTAGGAAGTTCTTGATAATTTTTTTCTAAAATATCTTTTAATTTATCAATATCAATCTGAGAATCATTGTCGGCAATGACTTTTGCATTACTTCCAATGGTAAAGTTTTCCAGTTCACTATTTTTAATTTCTTCATATAAATTCGTGTTTTTTGAAACCCGACGAGGAGGTAAATTCATTTCTTCTTCTGTATATTTATCGACTCTTGTTTTCATGGCAATTATATCCTTTCTTAATAAATATAACATATTTTGACATATTTTGAAACTGATTCTTATTGATTTTCAAAATTTTTCTTTTTATAATAGAAACATAAGGAGTGAAATGATGAAAAAAATAGAAGTTGACAGCGAGAGTTGTATTGGCTGTGGAGCCTGTGTAGCAATGGATCCAGAACATTTTGAATTTAATAATGACGGATATTCTACAGTAAAAAGTAATGAAAATATCAATATTGAAACTGTTCAAAACATTATTGAATCTTGTCCAGTTGGAATTATTTCTTTAAAAGATGATGATTCAACGGAAAAAGAAGAAACTGCTATTTAAAGCAGTTTTTTTGAGCATAAAGCTTTTTTACTTCTTTGAAAGTAAGAGGTCGATATTCACCAACTTTTAAACCATCTAATGTAAGAAAAGCATAGCTCTCTCGTTTTAAAGTTAAAACACGATAACCCATTTGAGCAAAAATTTTTTTCACAATATGATTTCTTCCCTCTGTAATTCCAATAGTCACCATCGCATGAGAAGAAGAGGTAATTTTTTGTTTTATTTTGGTTGGAAATATCATTCTTTTTTCCACTTCAATTCCCTTTTTTAAAGTTTGAATTTCTTGTGGCGTTAAAATACCATTAATTTTCGCAACATAAACTTTTTCAATATTATTTTTAGGATGAGTTAAATAATGAGATAATTCTCCATCATTTGTAAGAAGTAAAAGACCAGTTGTATCATAATCTAATCTGCCAATTGGATAGATTCTTTTTTTGGTAGGAATAAAATCAACCACAGTTTTCCTTTGTTTTTCATCCTTGACACTTGAAATTACTTTACTTGGTTTATAGAAAAGATAGTATTCCTTTTTTTCTTTTCCTTCCAATAACGTATGATTTATGATTATCTCATCTTTCTCACTTACTTTAGTTCCTAATTCTTTCACCTTTTTGCCATTCACCCAAACAAGGCCTTGTAAAATGTATTCTTCGGCTTTTCTTCTTGAGCAGAATCCTCGTTCGGCAATTATTTTTTGGAGTCTTTCCATACCATTCCTTCTTTCTCATATGCTATTATTTTTTCAGGAAATAACCTCTTCATTTCATTTGGGATTTTCGCGGTGACAAAAAGCCACTGATGGTGATACTTTAATTTTAAAAAAGAAGCATGTAATCCTAACCTACCAATTGGATTTTTGATTGAACCATATTTTTTATCACCAATAATCGGATGAGAAAGATCACTTAATTGAACTCTAATCTGATTTTTTTTCCCAGTTTCAATTTGAATCTTTAATAAAGAATACTGTGAATTAGCATCTATTACTTCATAATGAGTAATAGCTAGATCTTTACTTTTCTTTTTTGTACTGTAAACCCGTAAAGTTTTATCTTCTTTTAAATAAGATGTTAAAGTTCCAGAGCCACTCATTTTATTTTCAACAATCGCTAAATATTCTCGAATTGGAGCAGATTCTTGCCAATTTTCTTGCAAAGACTTTTTCAATGCTTCATTTTTGGCAAAAACAACAAGCCCTGAAGTATCACGATCAAGCCGATTCACAATAAAAACTTTATTTTTAGGATGTTTCTTTTTTACATATTCACTAGCCATTTGATATAATGTATTTTCTTTTTCTTTTGCACTTTGAATTGTAAGCAATTTAGAGGGTTTATTTACAATTAAAAGCTCTTTATCTTCATAACAAATATCTAACTTTTTCATATTACACTTTTAATCCGTGAGGTAATGTTTCATCAAATTCTAAAGGAACATAAACTGTGTCTAATAATTCTAAGCCTTTTTGGGCATAAGCTCTAGAGACACTTTTTTGCCGCCAATTAGTCCAGCCATTATATTTTCCAAACATTTCTTCATAATGAGATGGTTCAATTGACTTAAACCATTCACCCATCAAATAAATAGCGCATCTCGCATTAAATTCTTGGTTATATAAAATATCATTTCGAAATCTTTCTTGATCCTCAGTAGTTTCTTGATAGCCAAAAGCTTTTCTTAACTCTTTAAAATTATAAGAATTAATTTGGAAAGCTCCATAATCATTTGTTTTAGAAACTTTTCCTACATTATTCCATTCTCCGCCTGACTCGATATGGCCAATTGCCATAGCAACCCGAAAAGGAACATGACCATTTTCAACACATAATTCATAAATCAATTGTTGGTATTCTTGTGAGCAAGGAACATCATAAAATTTAGAAATCTCTGGTTCTTCTACTTTTTCTTCGGAAGTAAGTTCTTCGCTAGAAGGAATGATCTCTTCTAAAGTATTTAGTTGAATCGTTGGTAAAAATTCAGGATTTTCTTTCGCTAAAGAATCTGTTTCTAAAGCCATTTCATATTCTTTCTCGGCCGCGCTTGCTTCCATAAAATGAGAAGTCACATTTACTCCCGTTGTCACTAAAGTAAATGTTGTCACAGTCGCGGCTAAAAGTGAAAGGTAAGATTTGCCTACTTTTCCTTTTTTAGAAACAACTTTTCTTTTTTTTGAAGGCTTATTTAAAACACTAAAAACCCAAAATTCTTTATTATTTCGTTTATACAGTTCTAAAAATAATACTTTTTGATGATCCGTAAGAAAATATTGAAAACATTTTTTTCCAACTTTTATTTTATGATCTTTTAAAAATTCAATGGGAAATATTAGATCGGCTTTTGATAAATATGGAAGAAGGGATTTTTCGATAAGCATTCTTTCTTCTTCATTGATTTGATTCATGAGTATCCTCCATTTCATATTCTTCTAAGAATTTAGCAATTTCTTCTAGTTCCATTTCATCAGTCACTTCTTGTAAATTTCCTTCATCATCATTTGGTAAAAAGGAGGAAACATAAATTTCTTCAGGATTATTTTTACTTTCATAAATTAAATAATATTTTTTCCGATCTTCAGCATAAATGCTTGTAATAACACGGCATTCTTCCTCTTGGCCATCTGTTTCTAAAAAAAATGTATCATTTGGTTTTGCATCTTTCATTCTTCATTTCTCCCTTCAATTAATTTATCGATTGCTTTTAATATTCCTACTTTCGCCGTATCAAAAGTGAGTCCACCTTGTTGAAAAGCAGAAAAAGGACTTCTTAAAGGTCCATCACAGGATAACTCAATGGAAGAACCTTGAGTAAATGCTCCACACGCCATAATGATTTCATCTTGATAACCAGGCATATGAATAGGAATTGGTTTTGCAAAAGAATCAATAGGACTTCCTGATTGAATTCCTTCACAATAAGAAATCAAGTCTTTTCGATTTCCAAATGTAATTTTTTCGACAATATCCACTCTTTCTTCCAAAGGTTCTGGTTCTACTTGATAGTTTAATTTTTTTAACATTGCACTTGTTAAAATACTTGTTTTTAAGGCACTAGCAACAACAGATGGGGCCAAAAATAAACCTTGTAAAAAAACTTTATTAGCTCCCAAAGAAGGTCCCACTTCTCTACCTTCCCCTGGAAGTGTCAAAGCTTCAGCAATGAAATCGATATATTCCTTTTTCCCAACAACATAGCCACCATTTGGAGCAAGTCCTCCGCCTAAATTTTTGATTAAAGAACCTACGACAACATCAGCTCCTACTTGAGTAGGTTCTTTTTTTGTAACAAATTCACAGTAGCAATTATCGACCATTACAATTGTCTTAGGGCTAACCTTTTTAATAAGAGAAATGACTTCTTCGCATTTTTCAATACTTAAACTTTTTCTTGACGCATACCCTCTACTTCTTTGAATCATTACTACTTTTACAGTATGCTGATTTAAAAACTCCGTAATCTTAGAATAATCAAAATCATCTTCTTTTAAATCAATTTGATGATAGATAACTCCATAACTTTTTAAAGAACTAGGATTATCTTGAATACCAATGACTTCTTGTAAAGTATCATAAGGAAGCCCATTAATAGAAAGCAAAAGATCATTAGGTCTTAAAAGGCCAAATAAAGTTTTAGCTAAGGCATGCGAACCAGAAATAAATTGATTCCGAACTAAAGCACTTTCGGCTTGAAATATTTTAGCATACACTTCTTCAACTTTTTCTCGTCCTAAATCATTGTATCCATAACCGGTTGTCATATCAAAATGAGCTTCACTAATTTGAGCCTCAAAAAAAGCAGCCATCACTTTCGCAGAATTATATTCACAAATTTCATCTACTTTCAAAAACATCTCTTTCACTTCTTGCATTGCCTTTTCATAAAGATCCCATGTTTCTGTACTGATTCCTAATAAATCTTTCATTTTATCTCACCACTTCTATTTTCCCTGTTTGATCTGTTTCAATCCATTCCAAAACTTTATTGGTTGCTTTTTCAAATGAAACAAACGGAATATCCTTTTTATTTTCTTCAGGAATTTGATTCATCTTAGTATCTAGCCAGCCAAAACACAAAGCATTAATTTTGGCATTTGGATAAGTTTTGGCAAACGTTTTTGTTAATTGATTTAATCCTGATTTTGATACATCATATTCTAAACTTACCATATCATATTGATCAATAGTATTATCAGAAGAAATATTTAAAATAGTTCCTTTTCGATTCTCAATCTCTGAAATAAATCTTTTCATTAAGAAAAATGGACCTAATGTATTTACTTCAAAAACAGGAAGAAAAGTTTCTTTCTTTTTCTGGGCTAATTCACTTACAAAATCTACTCCAGCATTATTAATTAAAACATCAATAGAAATATGTTTTTCTTTTAAAAATTGATAAATTTTAATAACATCCTCTTCTTTTCGTAAATCAGCTTTTACCACCAATGTTTGATTGGCAAACATTTGATGAATTTTTAAAACAGGTTTTAAAGATTGATAATAATGAAGAATTACAAAATAATTATGTTTCAAAAGGGCTAACGCAATCTCTATTCCAAAACCTCCACTAGCTCCAGTAAGCAACACTGTTTTCATACATCCTCCTTTTCCTCAAGAAAAGTGATATTCTTGTATAATCTTATTATAAAGGAAAAAAAAGAAATTTCCTAGTAGAATTTCCAATTTATTTTCTTGTTTCATGATAATAACTAAATTCTTGTAACTCATTAGCTACCAACTCTAATTCATCAAACTCTTCTTCATCAACAATATCCGATAAATAAAATAATAATTCTTTCATCGTTTGACAAGTTTTAAAGGGAACATGATATTTTTGTAAAATCTCTTGTTGATAATTCATAAGATATAAATTTCCTACTTTTTTGACATGATGATTTTCTTTTAATTGTTCTAATTCTTTTTCTAATTCTTCTTCCATACTTTTGATTTCCTTTTTTAATTATTGAAAATATATCATGCTTCATAAAAAACTGTCAAGAATATTCATAAATATATTTTGAAAAATCGCATATAGTAAAATTAGGTGACTAACATGAAACAAAAATTAATTTATTTTTTTCAAATCTTTACTCCTCTTCTTTTAGGTGGATTAGTAGGATTTATTATGTCAGGTAGTATGGACTTTCAAAATTTAAACAAACCTTTTCTTGCTCCACCAGCTATCATTTTTCCAATTGCTTGGACTATTCTTTACTTTATGATTGGTTTTAGTTACTTTCTTTATCGAAAAGAAAATGAATTTGATCAAAGTTGTCTTCTTTATTATGCTCAGCTATTCGTTAATTTACTATGGCCAATCTTCTTCTTTGTTTTAAAATGGCGTTTCTTTTCCATTTTATGGATTCTTTTACTCATCATTCTAGTCGCTTTTTTAATGAAATCATGGTTTTCGAAAAAAAGAATCTGTGTTTATCTTTTCATCCCTTATCTTCTTTGGCTTTTCTTTGCTACTTATCTCAATATAGGGATTTATTTATTAAATTAGTGTTTCATTTATTAAATCATAAATGGATTATCAACTGTTCCTGTTGAATTTTGAGAAACTAAAATATCTGTTTTTAAATATAGTGTTGGATAAACAGGTGAAGGAGTGTTTTTAGAAGTATAACTAGCATCTGTAATATCTGATACAATTACTACTTGATAAGCATAAATCGGATATGTTTCTGGTGCAATTGTCCAATAAGATGAAGATGTAAATTGCCAATTATTATTTTGACATGTAGTGTTATTGCGCCATGTATGCAAAAGTACATTTAAACAGGATTGTCTATTTTTCCCAATACCATAGGCAAAATCACTTGGATAAATTAAGCCAACATTTCCCCTCCATAAATAACTTCTTGGAATATTATCATTACAGTTAATTGGATCAGTGCAAGTAGTTACTAATTTTCCTCTTTCTTCATCATAGAATTCTTTAGTTAAAAGGTTTGTTTTAGATACTGTTCCAACATTCCATGTTATTGTATCAATCATTTCATCGACTTGTTTTAAACCTCGTACATGCCCATCTTTACCATCAAAGGAACAGATGGTACTTTGATTTTGTTGAGCTATATAACATGTTTGATTGATTTTGTTCTGATAATAATAATCATTTAATAAAACTTGGATATCTGATGTGCTCCATTCGTTTACTCCATATCCTTGATTTATTTCCTTTTCTGATGTATCCCATGCATAGGAACCTATACTATCTTTTCTTCTTAACTTAATTCTTTGTCCTTCTGGAGTGTTGACTAAACCGATAACTCTCCATAATTCATGATTAAACCACACATAGTTATCTGGATCACTTCCTGCATATCTTAATTCTTCTTTTTTTAAAAGATCTTGTTTTTCTTTTTCTTCTGTATATGTTATTTTGGCATCTTCATGACTTACTTTGTATAGTCCTTCTTCGTTACTTTCTTCTTCTTTAATTGGTACTTCTTTTATTTTCTCTATAAAGTTTTCTCCTCTTTCAAAATATAACACACATTTGGTATGGCTAGTTAATATTCCTTCTACTGTGATACTTCCATCTTCTCTATGATACCAGGGAATAATATTATCATCTTTCTTTCCTAATTTTCCACAGTAACTTTTTTTTGAATTAAAAACGTAATTACTTCCTTTTTGAGGTACTTCTTTACTTAATACTCCATCAACATAAAAGGCAAAATAAACATCTCCAGGATCACTTACATTTCCATTAATAAGATCTTCATTTTCTATGACTTGAAAGCTTGCAAATGTTTTATACAAGAAAACTCCTGTGATGAATAACACACAAGCTATAGTAAATATTATTATAATTTTTTGTTTGTTATTTTTTTCTTTAAATTTTTGTAATTTCATTTAAAAAATCACCATACCTATTTATGATGATTTTATCAATTACCCCCCCCCCCAGAGG
>CANQFE010000011.1 GCA_947598285.1 uncultured Bacilli bacterium | reverse complement strand
CAAAAATTTGACAAAAAAATAACCATTTTATAATGGTTTGCAGAGATTTATTGATTTAAAACTGATAAATTCCCGAGCTTAGGAATGAATCCTATTATAGCTACTGTGTTAATTACTTCATTAATTTCTTCTCTCACAGTTGGTGGAAAAGCATATTTCAAAGTAATCGCTATGAAAAATTGTGAAAAAATAATTTTAAAAGTAGGAACTATTTTAAGTATAATAACAAAAGAAAAATAAAGTTTTTCTTGCGCACATCATAAAATATGATATAATACATAAGACGAAAGAAATCTATACCTAGGACTTAGGTATGGCGAAAGGAGAGTAACAATGAGAAATATTCATCCAGAAATGAAAGAAGTTACTGTAAAATGTGCATGTGGAGCAACTTTTAAAACAATGTCTACAAAAGATAATATCGAAGTAGAAGTATGTTCTGAATGTCATCCTTTTTATACAGGACGACAAGGAAAAGCAAGTAAAGCAGGTAACATCGAAAAATTTAATCGTAAATACAATATGAATCAAAATGAAAAAAATGTATAGTATCAAAAAATGATAACATTCCCAGTGTCAATTGACCTCTGGGGGGGGGGTATTTGATAGAATCATCATAGATAAAGTATGGTGATTTTTTAAATGAAATTACAGAAATTTAAAGAAAGAAATAACAAGCAAAAAAGTATCATAATCTTTACCATAGCTTGTATATTATTAGTTACAAGTGTTTTCTTATACAAAACTTTTTCTAGTTTCCAAGTCATTGAAAATGAAGATCTCATCAATGGAGATGTCAGTGATCCTGGAGATATTTACTTCGCCTTTTATAAAGAGAACAAAATTCAAAAAGAAATGCCAAGAAAAAGTGAAGGATATATCTTAGATGAAAAGAACAGTTACTGTGGAGTGACCGGAGAAAAAGAAACTGATATCAAAGTATCGTTAACAGAAGATGAGATAATTCATGTAAGCGGAGTCACAACATCAAGAACAAAATGTAATTTATATTTTATAAAAGGTGCCTATATCTTAGGAAAAGGTGTCCCTACAGTAACGGAAGGAAATGGACTATATGAAGTAACACATGATGGAGTAAGTGGAACAATAAAAGATGAGGGATTCAAACAAACCGAATACAGGTATGCTGGAAATGATCCAGATAACTATATTACCTTTAACAATGAAACATGGCGAATCATCGGTTTAGTAAATGTGATGACCAGTGAAACTGAAGTAGAGCAAAGAATTAAAATTGTAAAAAATGATTCAATTGGACAGTATAGTTGGGATTCTAGTGAACCCAGTGTTTATGAAGGACATGGGGTAAGTGACTGGGTGAATGCCGATTTAAATGAATTATTAAATGATTTTTATTATAATTCTCTTTCCGATCAAAATTGTTATACGGAGAGAAATAATCACACCGACTCTTGCGATTTTAGTAAAAATGGTCTAAAAACGAATGCAAAAAGTATGATCGATGAAATTTATTGGAACATCGCAGCTGTACCAACTCCACAACAAAATGTCAGAAATTTTTATCAAGCTGAACGAACCACAACTGTGAATGAAAACACTCAATACCTATATAAAGCAAATATTGGAATGGTTTCAATATCAGATTACGGATATGCTACATCTGGAATAAGCAAAGAACAGAAAGAAGAATGTTTGAATCATCCAATAAGAACTTGGAAATACTCTGATGGATTTAATGAAGATTCAGTTGTCGAGGGATTAGAAGAATGTGTATCATATGATTGGATGTATCATAATGATAATTTCTGGACAATAACTTCTCATAGTACATGGGTTGTCTACCCAATATATATGGGAATAGAAAGGACTGGATATGGTTGGGCACGAGCACCATATAATGTTTATCCATCTGTGTATCTAAAAAAAGACGTTCAAATATCTAGTGGAACTGGAAATAGAAATGATTCTTATAAAGTAAAATACGCCATAAGTTAATTTTTTCATATTTTAAAAAATTATTGATTATAATAGAAAAAAGATTGTAATATTTAAATAGAAAGGAATTAATTTAAAATTAGTTAAAGATTAATTATAATGAGAAAAAAATGAAAAAAATGCATAGTATCAAAAAATGATAACATTCCCAGTGTCAATTGACCTCTGGGGGGGGGGGTAATTGATAGAATCATCATAAATAGGTATGGTGATTTTTGAAATGAAATTACAGAAATTTAAAGAAGATAAGAAAAATCAAAAAGTTATAATTTTATTTACAATAGCTTGTGTGTTACTTATTACAGGAGTTTTTTTCTATAAAACATTTGCCAGTTTCCAAGTCATCGAAAATGAAGATCTGATGAATGGGAATATTAGTGATCCAGGAGATATTTACTTCGCCTTTTATAAAGATAACAAAATTCAAAAAGAAATGCCAAGAAAAAGTGAAGGATATATCTTAGATGAAAAAAACAGTTACTGTGGAGTGACCGGAGGAAAAGAAACTGATATCAAAGTATCGTTAACAGAAGATGAGATAATTCATGTAAGTGGAGTCACAACATCAAGAACAAAATGTAATTTATATTTTATAAAAGGCGCCTATATCTTAGGAAAAGGCGTCCCTACAGTAACCGAGGGAAATGGCCTTTATGAAGTAAAACATGATGGAGTAAGTGGAACAATAAAAGACGAAGGATTCAAACAAACCGAATATCGATATGCTGGGAGTAATCCAGATAACTATATTACCTTTAACAATGAAACATGGCGAATCATCGGTTTAGTAAATGTGATGATAGATGAAAATCATACTGAACAAAGAGTGAAAATAGTGAAAAATGAAAGCATTGGGGAGTATAGTTGGGATAGTTCTTCTAATGATATTAATAATGGAAACGGTGTAGGGGAATGGGCTAATGCCGATTTAAATAAATTATTAAATGATTTTTATTATAATTCTCTTTCCGATCAAATTTGTTATACTGGAAGATATAATCAAACATCACCTTGTGATTTTAGTAAAACTGGCCTAAAAATTAATGCGAAAAGTATGATCGATGAAATTTATTGGAACATAGCGATCCCACAATTTATTGAGCAAATGAACGTCGAAAATATTTATCAGAGTGAACGAACTACTCATACAAATGCAAACACTCAATATCTATATAAAGCAAATATTGGTATGATTTCAATATCAGATTACGGATATGCTACATCTGGCAAAAACAAAGAACAGAAAGAAGAATGTTTGACCCATCCAATAAGAACTTGGAAACTATTAGATGATAATTTTAATTCTAATATAGTAATAGAAGGTTTAGAAGAATGTGTAACATATGATTGGATATATCATAATGATAATTTCTGGACAATAATGCCTGGTGGCACATGGGGTGCTTTTCCAATATATGAAGGCATAGAATTTTCTAATTATGGTTGGACACGAGTACCATATAATGTTTATCCATCTGTGTATCTAAAAAAAGACGTTCAAATTTCTAGTGGAACTGGAAATATAAATGATCCTTATAAAGTAAAATACGCCATAAGTTAATTTTTTCATGTCTTTATCTTTGTTTCGAAGTACGATATAATAAAAGAAGAAAAGAGGAAAGTCATGAAAATATTTATTGGAGCTGATCATCAAGGTGCCCAAACAGGAAAAGAATTAGAAAAAATGTTAAATGAAGAAGGATATGAAGCAGAATATACAAAATTAGAAAATAATCCCGAAGATGACTATCCAGATTTTGCTTTTGATGTGTGCAGCCATGTATTAAAAGAAAATAATAGTATTGGAGTCCTTATTTGTGGGAATGGCATTGGCATATCTATTGCCGCGAATAAAGTAAAAGGTATTCGATGCGCCAGAGTAGTAAATGAAATTGATGCTTATCATGCCAAAAATCATAATGGAGCGAATGTGATTGCCTTTGGTGGATTGGATAGTAAAAATGCTTTCAACATCATCAAAAAGTTTATAGAAACACCAAGTCCCACTGAAGAACGTCATTTAAGACGAATTGCTAAAATCATAGAAATAGAAAAAGGATCATAAAATGAATTATAAAATTTATGTATATGTTGTTCTTTCCTGTGCAGCTGCTTTTGCTTTATCAGGAGTGAACTTTGAAAAATTTATGAAAACCAATCGTTATTGGGAAACCAGATTTTTAGTACTCTTACTAAGCCTTGCGATTGGTTACATTGTCACAAACTTTATCTTTGAATTTTTATAAGGAGGACCATGAAAAACAAAATACTTCTTTCTGTAGTACTGATATTATGCCTCATTTTAAGTTTCGTTTTAAAAATGGCTGAAAAAAATAATTACACGATTCCTATACCTCCTAAAGAAAATACAAGCCCAATCGAGATTCGCTTATTAGATGAAAAAGAAAATAAGATTACGAATATTAATTTAGAAGATTATATTGTTGGCGTTGTCGCGGCAGAAATGCCGGCATCTTTTGAAATGGAGGCTTTAAAAGCGCAAGCTGTCGCGGCTCGAACTTTTGCGATGTACAAAAAAAATACTCGTCACTTAGATTATGATTTAATTATTGGCACCAAAGATCAAGCATATAAAGACAATCGCACTCTTTTAAACCAATGGGGATTACAATTTTTCCCTAATTATTTAAAAATTCGGGATGCTGTCAAAGAAACATATGGAGAGGTTTTAACTTATGAAGGCCAAGTAATCAATGCTTTTTATTTTTCCATGAGTAATGGATACACCGAAAACTCAGAATTAGTCTTTAGTGAAAAACTTCCTTATTTAACAAGTGTTCCATCTGTTTATGATAATGCTTCATTACAAAATTACGAAGTTGAAAAAACTTTTGCCAAAGATGAGTTTTGTAAGTTACTTGATATTACTTGCCCCGATATTCAAATTACTGATATCAAAAGAAGCGAAACCAATCGGGTAAACTCTATTACAATAAACGGAAAAACTTGGAAAGGAACGTCTTTTCGCTCTTTATTAGGGCTTCGTTCGACTGATTTCACGATTGACCTTTTCGATTCGGAAATAAAAATTACAACCAAAGGATATGGTCATGGAGTTGGCATGAGTCAATATGGGGCAAATGGAATGGCTCAGAATGGGTCTACTTATCAAGAAATTTTAAAACATTACTATCAAAATATAGAAATAAACAAAATTGAGGTATAAAATCAAAACTTCTTCTCACAATAGACGTAGGAGGAGAAAAATGAAAAAAAGAAAATTAAAAGGATATGTTTTACCGACAATTTATTTACTAGTAATTGGAATTATGGCCTTTGGAATCACTTTTTTAAGTCAAAGTTTATTAGAAAGCGAGCAAATTAAAGATGAGCATTTAAATTATACGATGAGCGTATTTGATGAAACAAATGATACGACCCAAAAACAAGACACCACATCTTCCAAACAAATATTAAAGCCTTTTGTAAGCGATCAAGTAACGGTAGCCAAAGAATATTATAGTAAAGATGATTCATCAGAAAAACAAGAAGAAGCATTAATTTATTATGAAAATACTTATATGCCAAATACCGGAATCCTTTACGAAAGTGCCGAACCATTTGAAGTTGTTGCCGTTTTAGATGGAACAGTAAAAGAAATAAAACAAGATGAAATATTAGGAAATGTGATTACCATTACTCATAACAACAATTTAACAACCATTTATTATACAGCCGGTGAAACAAAAGTAAAAATTGGTGATGACGTGACAATGGGTGAGACCATAGCTACTTCAGGAACATCAAAATTACAAACCAATAAACCACAGACATTATTATTTGAAACTTATTTGAATGGCGTTTTAACAAATCCAAATCAAATTTTTGAAATGTCTACGAAAGACTTTAACTAATCCCCGACGGGATTTTTTATGATAACTCTCTATTTATATGAAAATGTCATTCAATATAAAGAAAAAGAAAAAATAAAAGAAATCATGTTTTCCAAAAAAGCAATGGCTCAAGGAAAAATCAAAAATTTATCATTGTTTGAAAAAGAACTTCATCATTGGCTTCAAAAAGAAAGATATAACATGAGATTATTAAAACCCAAATCAATTTGCATTATTTTACCACTTCATTATGAAGAAATCGATCAAGAACTTCTCACCATTTTATTAAATGATAATGGATTGAAAAAGATAACTTATCAAAAAGAACAATCCTTTTTTTCCTTAAAGAAAAATGAAGTCGTGATAAACTTACATGAAACTTATTTTACTTTATTAAAAAAAGAAAAGAAAATCATCACTGAATATTATCCCATTTCTCTTTTTAAAAATAGTAAAATGGCGCTTCGCTTTGCCATGAAAAAAGAAAACCCAAAGACTTGTTTTTTATTTTTAGGAAGTAATAAAGAAATTCCAACCTTAAATCAAAAAAAGAATTCTCAAAAAATATTTTATTTTAATAATTATAAAACATACTTATTAGACTATGAAAATACCTTGAAATAGGTATTTATTTTATGTTACAATCTATAAAAGTTTACTATAAGAAAACTTAAAGAAGGGGGATAAAAAGAAAGAGGCTAAACGAAATGATGAAAATTGTTCTCATCGTAAAAAATGAAAAAATGCAATACAAAATAAAAAAAGTCATCCGCATTATTTCAATCCAAAGTGATAAAGAAATCAGCATTTTAAATTTTCCAAATTGGAGTAAACAATTAAACCAAGAAATAAATGATGATACATACTATAAATTATATATAATTGATTTTTCAGAAAAAGAGAATGATTCTTACTTAAAAATTGCCCAAAAAATTCGTAAAAAAGATTTAGAAAGTGATCTTATTTTTATAACAAATAAAAGTCTACTAGAAACAATCCATCAAAATATTGTTCAAATTTTTGATATCATAGATACTCCTAAAGATTTAGAAAGTCACCTTTTAAAAGATATTCAAATTGTCATGACAACCAAAATAGATCAGCAGATGTTAATGTTAAAAAAGGAAAAAAAGACGATTGAAATACCAATGAAAAAAATTTTATATATTACGAGAGATAAAGAAGATCGAAAAGCAATTATTTATTATACTTTAAATGATCAAGAAAAACTTCTGCGTGTCAATTATACCTTAAAAGAATTAAAAGCCAAATTAGATTCTCGTTTTGTGAGAACTCATAAAAGTTGCATAGCAAATAAAAAAAGGATGATTGGGCGTAATTATATGAAAAAATATTTTGTTTTAGATACAGGAAAACAGGTTGAATTATTATCACCAAAATACCAAGAAGAAATAGAAAAAGAAACTGTAGGATAAAATAATTTCAGGACAATTTGAAACAAAAAAATAAACATTTGAAACATAGAAAAAAGCAGAAAAACAAATTTAGTGTAAAATAAGGAAGTCGTGCTTACAAAATTTTTAAGTAGGCATAAAAGCAGTAAGATTGGTAATAGGAAGGGAGTGAAAATATGTTAAGAGGAACCGTTAAATGGTTCAATAACACCAAAGGTTACGGCTTCATTGAATATGGCGATTTAGAAGATATTTTTGTTCATTATTCAGCGATTCGTAAAGAGGGTTATAAAACGTTAAAAGAAGGGAATTCTGTTGATTTCAAATTAATTGAAACAGCAAAAGGACTTCAAGCAGTAGACGTAGAAGAAGTAGCTTATCAAGTAAATTAAAAAATACAAAAGAATAGAAAACTACTGAAACCCGTAGTTTTTTTCTTTTCTTTCTGGTATAATAAAACTAGGAAGGTGATAACATGAGAATAGAAATTCGGGGAGACAAAGTAGCAGTGACCGAAGCAATTAGAGATTATATTGAAGAAAAGTTAGGTCATTTAGATCAATATTTTGAACACAAAGAAGAAATCAAAGCGTATGTCGTAATTCGCGTAAGAAATGGTGAAGAAATTTTTGAAGTAACTATCCCAACACCCAAATTTACTTTAAGAGTCGAAACATCTCATAAAGACTTATATGCGGCAATTGATTTAAGTATTGACAAATTAGAAAGACAAATCAGAAAATACAAAACCAAAATGAAGAAAAAATTCAAAGACACTTTAAAATACGAAATTTTAATGCAAGAACAAGAAACAGAAGAAGAAATAGAAACGGACATTGTAAAAAGAAAAACGATTGCTTTAAAACCGATGGATGAAGAAGAGGCCATTTTGCAATTAGAATTAACTGACCACGATTTTTATATCTTTAAAAATGCTGACACCGACACCATATCTGTTGTTTATAAAAGAAAAGATGGCCATTATGGAATGATCGATACCGAGTAAATTAAAAAAACAAAGAAAAAGCAAAGAAAAAGGGCAAAAAATCGCAAGAAGAGTTTGCCTTTTTTCTATATGTTGTGATAGAATATTGAAAGACGGAGGTAATACACATGGGAATTTTTAGAAAATTAATTGATTCCGAATATAAAGAATTAAAAAGATTTGAAAAAATTGCAAATCAAATTGTAGCAAAAGAAAGCGAAATGGCTTCTTTATCTGATGAAGAATTACAAGCGAAAACCGCTGAATTTAAAAGTAGATTAGAAAAAGGTGAATCCTTAAATGATTTAATCGTGGATGCTTATGCGGTTGTAAGAGAAGTAGATTATCGTATTTTAGGAGAGAAACCTTATTATGTTCAAATTTTAGGTGGTCTAGCGATTCATTATGGAAATATCGCTGAAATGAAAACTGGTGAAGGAAAAACTTTAACCGAAACTATGCCAGCTTATTTAAATGCCTTAGAAGGAAAAGGCGTTCATATTGTCACTGTAAATGAGTTCCTTGCCAAACGTGACTCAGAATGGATGGGTGGAGTATTTAAGTTCTTAGGCTTAACAGTTGGCCTAAATATGCGTGAAATGAGTCCAAAAGAAAAACAAGAAGCTTATAATTGTGATATTTTGTACTCTACTAATAATGAAATAGGATTCGATTATTTAAGAGATAACATGGTTGTAAGAAAAGAAGATCGCGTTCAAAGACCATTAAATTTCTGTATTGTAGACGAAGTCGATTCTATTTTGATTGATGAAGCAAGAACACCTTTGATTATTTCTGGAGGAAAACAAAATTCTAAAAACTTATACTTAGATGCTGACCGCGCGGTGAAAACTTTAACCGAAGAAGATTATATAGTTGATTTAAAAAGAAGAACTGTTTCTATTACTGAAAGTGGTGCTAAAAAGTTAGAAAAAATCTTTCATTTAGAAAATCTTTATGATATAGGAAATTCTGCTTTAGTTCATCATGTTAATAATGCTTTAAAAGCCAATTATGGTTTTAAAAAAGATGTTGATTATGTAGTAGATAACGGCTCAATTATCATTGTTGATCAATTTACTGGAAGATTAATGTATGGACGTCAATTTAGTGAAGGATTACATCAAGCAATTGAAGCCAAAGAAGACGTAAAAATTAATGAAGAAACTCAAACAATGGCTACAATTACTTTCCAAAATTTATTTAGAATGTATAGTAAATTATCTGGTATGACAGGAACAGCGAAAACAGAGGAAGAAGAATTTAGAAATATCTATAATATGTATGTTATTCAAATTCCTACCAACAAACCAGTCATTCGTGAAGATTTACCAGATTTAGTTTACTCAACAGAAGCTGGAAAATATGAAGCGATTGTCAAAACAATTAAACAAATTCATGAAACAGGAGAGCCAATCTTAGTTGGAACCATTTCTGTAGAAAACAATGAAAAACTTTCAGCAATGCTAAAAAAAGAAGGCTTAAAACATGAAGTATTAAATGCTAAAAACCATGCTCGTGAAGCAGAAATTATCGCTAAAGCTGGTGAAAAAGGTGCCATTACAATCGCGACAAATATGGCTGGTCGTGGAACAGATATTAAACTTGGTGAAGGTGTAAAAGAACTTGGTGGATTATGTGTAATAGGAACAGAACGCCATGAGTCTCGTCGTATTGATAATCAGTTACGTGGACGATCTGGCCGTCAAGGAGATCCTGGAAAAAGTCAATTCTTCGTTTCTTTTGAAGATGAATTAATGAAAAGATTTGGAACTGAGAAAGTAAAAAATATGGTCATGGCTTTAGGCTTAGTAGGCGATCAAGCAATTCGCTCTAAATCTTTAACCAAATCTATTGAGGCTGCTCAGAAAAAAGTAGAAGGAAACAACTTCGATATGCGTAAAAATTTATTGGATTATGATAATGTTGTAAATGAACAAAGAAGAATCATTTATGAACAAAGAAATAATGTAATTGATAATGAGTCTATTCACGATTCAATTAAAGAAACATTTAGAAATACAATGGAAGGATTAGTTACAAAACATATTGCTCCAGAAGGTCACTTAACTGATAAAGATCTAGAAGATATTGTAACTTACTTAAATAAAAATTTCTTAAAAACAGAAAAAATAACTGTTGATGAAATTAAAGGAATGGATGAAAGTAAATTAATTGATTACTTGACCAATTCCATTAATGAAGATTATGAATTAAAAATTAAAGATGCTCCTCTTTTTGAAGAATTTGAAAGAGCAATTTCTCTTCGTATCATTGACTCTTTATGGGTAGAACATCTTAATGCAATGGAAGGTTTAAAAGAAGGAATTTTCTTAAGACAGTATGCTCAAACAAATCCATTACAAGCTTATACAATGGAAGGCTATGAATTATTTGAAAATCTTTTAAATCAAATTGATAGTACTATTGCTGAGTTCTTATTAAAAGCAAACATTGAACAAAATACCGAAAGAAAACAAACCATTAAAGGTCAAACAAACGAAAATGAAAGTAAAACAGATCGTACTGTAATAAAAAAAGATAAAGTAGGAAGAAATGATCCCTGTCCATGTGGCAGTGGAAAAAAATATAAAAACTGCCATGGGAGATAGTCTAATGCTTCAGAATAAACTCGGTATTATCAATGAAATAGAACTATCTAAAGAAGAAGAAAGAATTACCAAAATTAAAGCTTTAGAATTATTTGATAGTAATAAGATTAACGAATTTGAAGTTGGAACATTTAAGGGTTTATCTCAAATTCATAAATATTTATTCGAGGACGTTTATGAATTCGCCGGTAAAGTAAGAACCGAAAACTTAGCGAAAGGAAATTTTAGATTCGCTGCTGCTATGTATTTAGAAGACATATTATTGAAAATAGATAAAATGCCTCAAAATACTTTTGAAGATATTATAAAAAAATACATAGAAATGAATGTTGCTCATCCTTTCCGGGAAGGAAATGGGCGAAGTACAAGAATATGGTTAGATTTGATTTTAAAGAAAGAATTAAACAAAGTAGTTGATTGGTCCAAAGTTGATAAAGAAGAATATTTATTAGCAATGGAAAGAAGTCCTATTAAAGATACAGAAATCAAATTATTGATTGAAAAAGCATTGACTGATAAAATAAAAGATAGAGAAGTTTATATGAAAGGTATTGATGCTAGTTATCAATATGAAGGTTATAATACTTATACTATGAAAGGTATTGATACTAAATAAAATAATTATAAATAGATATCGATTAAAAATTCAAAAAAACTAAAAAACATTATAAAAATTGAAAAGTTTCTCCTTTTTTGAAAATAAGGAAAAGGAAAGGCGGGTTTGGTATGAATAAAGAAATAATTCAAAAAATAAGACAAGAATATAATGATTTTTATAAAATTTGGAGGAGGTAAGTGATACTTTCTCTTTTTTTAGTAAAAGGACGTGACTTTTATGAATGATGTTAATATTAGATTATTGAAAGATACTGATACAGATTACAAATTATTAGAAAAATGGTATCAAGAAGAAGAAATATATTCTAGTTTTGAACAGAGAAAATTAAATTATAAAGAAATAAAAGAAAAATATTATCCTCGAACTTTAAAGACAGCAAAAATTCCAGTTTATATGATTGAATATCAAAAAAGGCCTGTTGGTATTATTCAATATAAATTAGTAGATGATGAAGATAAAGAGTTGTATCATTTAAAAGATAATTATATTTATGAAATTGATGTATTTATTGGAGAATTAAATGAGCATAATAAAGGAATTGGAAGTTCAGCAATACATAAATTATCTGAATTTTTATATCAAGAAAAAAATGCTAAATTATTGGTAATGTGTCCATTGAAAAATAATCAAACTGCCATAAATTGCTATAAAAAATGTGGCTTTTATATAAAGGATTATTTTAATACAAAAGATACAATAGGAATGATTCAAACATATGCTTTGATGATTAATGAAAAATAAAATCAATCTCGCAAAGCCTTATAAAGATGCGAGATTTTTTGATCTAAAAATATTACACAAAAAAAGATTCAAAAATAAAGATCTAAAAATAAGATCTTGACAATTTAGATCTTAATTGCTATAGTATTAGCAAACGGAGGAGTAATATGAAAAAAATAATTGTTCAAAAAATTAAACAAAAAGATATTGATTTCTATTCTATGGTAGTTGATCCTAGATTAGTTGCCAAAGTAAGAAGGAAATATATTGCAGGAGAAAAACAAGATGTTCAAAGACCATGGATCGAAAAAAAAGTGGGTGAAATTAGTGAATATGTTGCCGGTAAAACAAAAGTAGAAGGCAAAAAATCTTTAGGATTGATTCCTAATTCTCCAATCATTAATGTGAAAGGAGGATTAAAAGTTCAATGTGAAGATATTACTATTAATACTAATGGAGAAATAAAAAATGAAAAACAATATTATATTATGTTTCCCGAAACACCTGAAGAAATTTCTAAACATGAAAATGAATTAGAAATAATTGATGGTCAACATCGTATTATTGCATTTGATATTGATTACATTGACCCTACATTTAGTGATGATATGATATATGAAATGAATTTTAGTGTTTTTAATAACATTAGCGATAATCAAAGAAAAGAACTTTTTATGGTTACAAATGAAAAACAAGATAAAGTTGCCACCAATTTATTACGCTATATTAAAAAATCATTAGGTTTACTTGTCGGCGATGATGAAGTAACTTATGATTTATTAGATGCAATTAATCGTGAAAGTTCCTCACCACTATATCAAAGAATTATGTTTGGCGCGGATAAAATAAAAAAAGGATATCAAGAAACACAAGTTTCAAAAATATTTAAATTATATGGAGTAAAAAGATTTTATGATAGTAAAGTAATTCCTGCTTATCCTGATCCAAAAGATGCTATCAATAATTTTGTTACAATATTTAATAATTACTTATCAGCATGGGAAGAATTGTCAAATGTATCATTTCAACAACCTGAATCTGATACAATTACAAAAATTAGCGGACTAAGATATTTAATGTATGTTTTTCCAGAAATTTGTGAAAATTTAATTAATAATAAACAAAAATTGTTAAAAGAAAATTTTAAAAAATTTTTAAGCAATTATTCTATTGCATTAGGATTAGAAAATATTAAATGTGTTTTCTGTGATGACGTTGGTGAAGATACTGATGATGCTGTAGAAAGAGGATTAGCATTTAGAGGAGAAGGAGCAACAATTGCTCTTGCTAAAAAAGATATACAAGTTGTATTAGGTTATGTTAGCAATGAACAAATTGGTGGATTATTATAATGATAAAAGAAAAAAATCTTGCGATTGATGATTTGCTAGCAAGAAATGGTATAACAAAAGAATTTTTTATGGATGAAACATATAAGTGTATGTTAGTTAGTATATTGGAAACAATTGTATCAGAAATGACAGACAATAATGTAAAAAAAGAAATCAAAAAAAGATATTTAAATAGCACTAATAAAATAATAACAACTCAAAGGATTGTATATGAGAAAACACGGTGTAAATTAAACGAGGAAGAAAGCATAATACTATATAAATATCTATATGCTTATTTTACGAAAAATGGTTTAAGAAAAAATTATGATGATTCAGTAAGATATAATTTATTAAATAAACAAAATGGAAAATGCAATATATGCAATCACTGCATTGATATTTCTACTGCAGAATTAGATCATATTGTTCCATGGACAATGGTTGGAGATGAACTAGGTGCAAGTAATCTTCAAATGCTATGCAAAGATTGCAATAGAAGGAAAAGCAAAAATTCAGCATACAATTTAAAAATGTTTTTGGTCAACAAATGCTAATTGTAATTTATGGAATATGGAAAATGCATTGCTTGTGTAACGATAATTTTTTTTGAACGTGAAACAATTTCATTCATAGGAACAAGGCTTATTAAATTTGACCCAAATAATATGAGATTAACAGTAGATGAATTAAAAAAATTTGAAAGGAACTATTATGAGCGAAATAAAAATAAAAGGAATTTATAAACATTATAAAGGAGATTTATATATAGTAGAAGATATTATCTATCATAGCGAAACAGGAGAAAAAATGGTTGCTTACCGAGCTTTATATGAAGACTCTAAATTATGGTGTAGACCTTACGATATGTTTTTAGATGAAGTAAATAAAAATGGTCAAAAATATCGCTTTGAATTGCAAGAAATTAAAAGTGTAGCCCATAAATAGAAGTGCTGTCAAAATGGTCATGAATGAACTTCCCTTGCTACGTTTCCTGTTAAAATCAATTTTTGAATTATAAAATGAGATCGGAAAGGAGAAAATTTTATGAATCAAGAAAAAATTGGCTGTTTTCTCGCCGAATGTCGGAAAAAAGCAAAAATGACTCAACAGGAGCTAGCTGAAAAATTAGGTGTATCTGATCGAACAATTGGCAATTGGGAAAATGGCCGTAATATGCCAGACTTATCTTTATGGAAACCTTTATGTAATGAATTAAACATTACTTTAAATGACTTAATGAGTGGAGAAATAGTGAAAGAAAAAGAGTATCAAGAAAAATTTGAAGAAAACATTGTAAATACGATTCATTATTCGACGAAAAAAATAACAAAATACAATTTAATTATTTCTTTAATTTTCATAATCTTTGGCCTATTTGTTTCACTATCTGCAATCATGATTTTCCCAAGTGAAAGTAGTTGGGGATCTATTTACTCGGTATTCGGTATAATAATATTTATAATTGGTATTGCTAGAATTGCCAAACCGATCGTATGGTATTTTAGATTATTACTGATCATTATTATTTTTCTTTTCTCATTAGGATTACTTTTATTTACAGATTATATAAATGTAAAATTACATCACGAAGCTCCAATGTTTCGAATAGTAACAACTTCTATTGGTAACGTGATTTATTATGATACTCCATTTTATGATGTATATAGATGTAACTTCGATACAGATAATGAGTATTGGGTAATTGAAAAAAATAGTAAAAAAACCCAGTATGACCTAATAAATTATTGTAAATAAAAAAAGAAGAAAGATTTCAAGAATATGAAGTCTTTTTTTCTTTCTAAGCAAAATACATGATATAATAAAAAAGAGGAGATGTATGACCATGTTAAATGCTATAAAAAGAGTCATAATTATCTTAATCGGAGTTTTATTACAATTTGGTTTTGCTATTATGATTCGGTTATTTTTCTATAAATATCTTGGCTTGATCACTTTATTTTATAGTATCGTAAGTATCTTAATTGTCTTAGGGATTTTAAAAGAAAGCACAAGACTTTCCAATGATTTACCCTGGATGATTTTAATTTTAATATTCCCTATCTTTGGAACAATTTTATTAATAACTTTAGGAAAAAACTATAAGAAAAATAAATTATTAAAAAACATATTTGCTTATGAAAAAAAATATAGCAAATATTTAGTACAAGATGAAGATATCAAAAAAGAAATCAAAAAGAAGCAACTAGATAATATTGAATATTTAATAAACAGAACAAACTATGTGGTGAGTGAAAATAATTCTATAACCTATTATCCTTTTGGCGAAATTTTTTATCCTGAGTTATTAAAAGAACTCAAACAAGCTAAAAAATTTATTTTTATGGAATATTTCATTATTAATGAAGGAACGATGTGGAACGGCATCTTAGATATTTTAAAAGAAAAAGCATCATTAGGGGTAGATGTAAGAATCCTTTATGATGATATGGGAAGCATTGCCATGCTAAAAGAAAGTTATGCCAAACAACTTGCCAAGTTCAAAATCAAATGTATTTCTTTTAATAAATTAAGCCCTTTTCGAGGAATCTTTATGAATAATCGCGATCACCGGAAAATGACCATTATTGATGGAAAAGTTGCATTCTCTGGTGGTGTAAATTTAAGCGATGAATATATTAATATCAATAGTAAATATGGGATTTGGAAAGATAATGGCATCAAAATTGTTGGCGATGCTATTTGGAATTTAACCGTCATGTTCTTAACTCTTTGGAATGCCAATCATCAAGAAGACGAAGATATTACCAAGTTTAAACATGAATTTCAAACAAAAGAAAAAAATGGTTATGTAATACCTTATGGAGTTGCGCCCTTTCATAAAGATTTAATTGGCGAAGATGTCTATATTAATCTCATTAATAGTGCCAAAAAATATCTCTATATTATGACCCCGTACTTAATCATTGATACTGATATGGTAAATTCTTTATGTCGCGCGGCCAAACGAGGAGTTGATGTCCGAATTATTGTCCCAGGTATCCCTGATAAAAAAATTGTTTATACTCAAACCGCCTCATTCTTTAAAGTTTTACATGATAGTAATGTTAAAATCCTAAAATATACGAATGGCTTTGTTCATTCCAAAGTATTTTTATCGGATGATAAAAGAGCTGTCGTAGGAACAATTAATATGGATTATCGTAGTTTATATCTTCATTTTGAAAATGGAATTTATATGGAAGAAAATAAAGAAATTAATGAAATTTATAAAGACTTTGAAAAGACAATGAAAGATTGTCAAGAATTACAAGACAAAGATGTAAAAGTGGGCTTCATAAAGTCAATTTGGCAAGCAATATTAAGACTTTTTGCCCCATTATTTTAAAAAAAGAAAAAACGCAAAAAAGAGGAGAGATTGAAATGGTAGATGTCGTTTTAGGCAGTTTTTATGGCGATGAAGGAAAAGGAAAAATCATTGATTACTTATCAAAGGATGCTCAATATGCAGTGAGATTTTCTGGTGGGAATAATGCTGGCCATACAATTGAAGTAAATGGCAAGCAATTTGTCTTTCATTTAATTCCAAGTGGAATTTTAAACCCTAAAGTAAAAGCAATTTTAGGAAACGGAGTCGTAATTGACCCGAAAGTTTTAATAGAAGAAATTGAAAATTTAAAAGCCAATGGTTATAAAGTAGATAACTTATATATTAGTGAAAAAGCTCATGTAATTTTTCCTTATCATCTAATATTAGATGAACTAGAAGAAGAAATGAGAGGCTCAAAAAAAATCGGAACAACCAAAAGAGGCATTGGCCCAGCCTATTGTGATAAAATGGAACGATGTGGCATTCGTATGGAAGACTTGATTTCTACAGATTTTAAAGAAATGTTACAAAGAAATATAAAAAATAAAAATAAAATCTTAAAAGCATATGGCTATTTCGAACTCGATTTTGAAAGTGTTTATAGGGATTATAAAAAGTATGCTGAAATTTTAAAACCATATGTATGTGATACCACAACCATGCTTCATAAAGCTATCAAAAATCAAGAAAACATTTTATGTGAAGGAGCTCAAGCAACTTTATTAGATATTGACTTTGGAAGTTATCCATTTGTGACAAGTAGTAATCCAACCATTGGTGGCGTATCCACGGGAAGTGGCATTGGAGCTAAATACATAAATGAAGTTTATGGAGTCATGAAAGCCTATTCCTCTCGCGTAGGAGAAGGACCATATGTCACCGAACTAAAAGATGAAACAGGCGATAAAATAAGAGAATTAGGTCATGAATATGGCGCGACAACCAAACGACCAAGAAGATGTGGCTGGCTGGATATTGTTGCTTTAAACTATGCTATTATGTTAAATGGCATCACCGCTTTAGCTATGAATCATTTAGATACAGTGGGAAAACTTGAAACCATAAAATTATGTGTTGCTTATGAATATCTCGGCCAAAGAGAAGAGTATTTTCGAACCAATAAAGACTTTTTAAATAATGCTAAACCAATTTATGAAGAATTTCCTGGCAATTTTGGGGATATTTCAAATTGTCAAACATATGAAGAATTACCTTTAAATGCTAAAAAATACATTGAACGAATCGAAGAGCTTACAAATACAAAAATCAAAATGATTGGAATAGGTCCTAAAAGAGAAGATATGATTATCAGAGATTAAAAAGGCAATATTATTAATTTTCACAGTTCTTTCATTTACTAGAAGCTAGAATACGTGCTATAATATAACCGACCAAAAAAAGTTGTCAAAAAATGAAGAGTATAGTAGTATGATAAAACTAGGAGGAAAAAACATGTTAGAAATTAAACAGATTAGAAAAGAATATAATACCAATGGTTTTAAACAAGTTGCTTTAGATAATGTCAGCGTCAATTTTCGAAAATGTGAATTTGCAAGTATTTTAGGTCCATCTGGAAGTGGTAAAACAACATTTTTAAATATAATTGGTGGCTTGGATCACTATGATAAAGGAGATTTAATCATTAATGAAATTAGTACCAAAAAATTTAAAGATGCTGATTGGGATAGCTATCGAAATCATCGGATTGGTTTTGTCTTTCAAAGCTACAATTTAATTACTCATCAAAGTGTTTTGGCCAATGTAAAACTTGCTTTAACATTATCAGGAATCTCCAAAAAAGAAGCTACCGAAAGAGCCAAAAAAGCCTTAAAAGATGTTGGTTTAGAAAAGCATATGTACAAAAAACCAAATCAATTATCTGGTGGCCAAATGCAAAGAGTCGCGATCGCAAGAGCTCTTGTAAATAATCCAGAAATTATTCTGGCAGATGAACCAACCGGCGCTTTAGATAGTGAAACAAGTATTCAAATTATGAATTTATTAAAAAAGATTGCCGAAGAAAAATTAGTGATCATGGTAACTCATAATCCTGATTTAGCAAACAAGTATTCTAACCGAATTATTACTTTAAAAGATGGCAAAATAATCACTGATTCCAATCCTTATAATGGGAAAGTGGATACTTCAGAAAGTTTAGAAGAAAGAAAAAAGAAAAAAAACAAAACCAAAATGAAATTTTTGACAGCCTTAGGTTTATCTTTCAATAATTTAATGACCAAAAAAGCTAGAACAATTTTAGTCGCATTAGCCGGTTCAATTGGTATTATTGGGATTGCTCTAATCATGTCTGTTTCTGCTGGTTTTCAAAACTATGTCGATACCATTCAGGAAGAAACATTAACATCTTATCCATTAAGTATCATGGAAGAATCAGGCGATTTTGTAAGTACCGTTTTATCTTTGCAATCTGATAATCAAAGTCAAACAAATCCTGGTGAAGTTATAGAACATCAATATATTTCTTCCATGGCCTCTAGTATCAGTACCAATGATTTAAAAAGTTTTAAGACTTATTTAGAAAATCATCAATCAGAAATTGAAAATGATCTTTCCAATATCAAATATTCATATAGTATTACTCCCAATATTTATACAATTGATGTCACAAATAAAATTGTGAAATTAAATCCAAGTAGTTTATTTACTTCAATGATTGGCGAGAATAGTCTTCTTAGCTCAGCCTCTTCTATGGCTTCTGTTTATAGTGAAATGGTTGATAATACCAAAGATATTGAAGATCAATATGATATTTTAGCCGGAAGATATCCGAAAAATTATGATGAAGTGATTTTAGTTTTAACCGAGAAAAACGAAATTTCTGATTTATTAGTATACTCTTTAGGATTAAGAGATAACGAAGAATTAACCAAAATAATTACAAATTTAATGAATGGCGAAGCAAATACAGTAGAAAGTGAACCCCAAAAATTTACTTATCAAGATTTAATGAATGTTGATTTAAGAATGATTTTACCCGCTGATTTATATCAATATAATTCGAAATATGATCTTTATGAAGAGATGAGTGACAATAAAGATGCGATGCAAAGAATTTATAATAATGCCTTAAAATTAAAGATAGTTGGCGTATTAGCTCCCAAAGAAGGAACTATGAATTCCATGGCTTTAAATCCAGGAATAAATTACACTTCAGGATTAACGAAATATATAATTACCAATTCACAAACCAAAGAAATTGTCAAAAAACAATTACAAAATGAAGATGTAGATGTGTTTTCTGGCAATAAATTTGCTGAGAAAGGAAACAATTTTAATTTCGATTTTAATGATCTAGTGGAAATTGATCAAGCGAAATTACAAAAAGCATTTCAAATCAATATTGACCCTTCTAGCCTAGAAAAGCAAACCGAAGGATATATGCAAGAAATCGAACAGTCAATTACAACCGACACAACCCCTGCAACAACTTTGTTTACGAACAACTTAAAAGAATTTTCAAACAATATTTTTTCAGAAATTAAAACACCTTTTTCAACCGAAGACATCGATACCATTGTAACTAATTTCTTAAATGAAGAAGCCCAAAATAAAATATTAAATGAAATGGAAAATACCTATGTAATTCCAAAAGAGACCTTTAAAACTGCTTATAGTGGATTATTGAAAGCCCTTTTACAAGCCTATATCAGTGGATATATGGAAGCTTCAAAACTCCAAGGAGAAGAGATTAGCGATCTCGAAAATCAAAAAGTATTGGTAGTAGAAGAAATCAAAACATCCGTAATAAATGCTTATTTATCAAGCGCGGCTATCATTGGAACAGAACAACAAATGGGAACTGCTATGACAGAAGCCGGAATGAAAAAAACAATTTTAACAAAAGTTGGTGAATTAACATCCAATATTGCTAATTCTTTCGCAAATTCCTTCCATGTCGATCAAGAAGCCATCTCTTCGGCATTCCATCTAAAATATACGGAAGAAGAATTAACCAGACTTATTTCAGCCATGATGACTTCTGAAGAATCCACTCAAAAATCCAATTTAATTTCCTTAGGATATCAAAATTTAGAAGAGCCAACCAGAATATCTTTTTACTTTAATAGTTTTGATAGCAAAGAAAACTTTTTAAACTTTTTAGATCATTATAATGAAACTGTAGAAGAAGAAAAAAAGATTAATTATACAGATACAACTGGTCTTTTAATGGATTCCGTAAAAATCATCGTCAATGCCGTAAGCTATGTCTTAATTGCGTTTGTCTCTATCTCTCTTGTTGTTTCTAGTATGATGATTGGCGTCATTACCTATATTTCTGTATACGAAAGAACCAAAGAAATTGGTATTTTAAGAGCAATTGGCGCATCCAAACGAAATGTTTCTTCCATCTTTAATGCTGAAACAATCATTATTGGCTTACTTTCTGGTTTATTAGGAATTGGAATTTCTTATTCTCTCATTCCAATCATTAATGCAGTTTTACATTATTTCACTGGAAATATTCCATTAGAAGCAACTTTACAAATAAATAAAGCATTGATCTTAGTCGCTTTAAGTGTCTTCCTTACTTTAATTGGAGGCCTTATTCCCGCCAGAGCCGCGGCTAAAAAAGATCCAGTCGAAGCTTTACGAAGTGAATAAATAGAAATGGGAATCAGAAATGGAAAATCATGAAAGATACGAAAAATATCAACATTATTTAAAAAAAGAAATGAATCTATTAGAATATTTGCTAAAAAAAAGAAATCTTGCTTATGAAGAAACATATAAACGTTTTTCTTTGGCAACGAAAAAAATCATCGTAGAATATTATAATAAAAAACCAGTAAGTGTTCATGATCCTTTCTATTTCGGAGCTCCTATAAAAAATCGCTGGGGAAAAAGAAATTACATCAAATTAACAAAGAAAAATAATCATTTAAAAAGGCAATGAATTCATTGTCTTTTCTTCATTTACAGAACCAAAAAACCATGATAAAATGAACAATAGAAAAAGGTGAAAAAATGAATAAAAAAGAATGTCTTTCAATATTAAATGAAATGAATGAAAAAATAAATGCGATTGGGAGGTCTCTTTGACTTAGAAACCAAAGAAGCAAGAAAAAAAGAATTAGAAGAACAAACGAAATCTCCTACTTTTTGGGAAAATTTAGACCAAGCCAATGAAGTCAATAAAGAACTTTCCTATTTAAACAAGTTATTAACAAAAATAACGAAAGTTTCTACAGAAATCAAAGATAATTTGGAATTGGTAAGTCTTTTAAATGAGGAAGAATTATCTACGTTTTCTTTAACTAACTTAGAAACAGAATTAGCTGAACTAGAAAAAGAAACATTATTAAATGGACCATATGATCACCTAGATTGTTATTTGGAAATCCATCCCGGTGCTGGTGGAACCGAATCTTGCGACTGGGCAAGTATGCTTGCTAGAATGTATCGGATGTTCTGTGAAAAAAATAATTATACTTATCAAATACTAGAAGAACAAAAAGGCGAAGAAGCTGGTCTAAAAAGTATTACTATGAAAATTCAAGGCAATTTTGCTTATGGTTATTTAAAAAGAGAACGAGGGGTTCACCGTTTAGTAAGAATCTCACCATTCGATTCCAATGCCAGAAGACATACCTCATTTGCCTTTGTAGGTGTCATACCAGATTATAATCGTGAGATTGAAATAGAAATCAAAGAAGAAGATTTAAAAATAGATGTGTATCATTCCAGTGGTGCTGGAGGTCAATCAGTAAATACTTCCAATTCTGCAGTTCGTATCACCCATCTTCCTACCAAAACAGTAGTAACCTGCCAAAACGAAAGAAGTCAGTTAAAAAATAAAGAACAAGCCATGAAACTTTTAAAAATAAAACTATATCAACTAGAACTAGAACGACAAGAAAAAGAAAAACAAGCCTTAAAAGGAGAGAATGTTGATATTAACTTTGGCAGTCAAATCAGAAATTATATTTTAGAACCATATAAATTAGTAAAAGATTTAAGAAGTGGCTATGAAACAAGCAATGCTGAAAAAGTATTAGATGGCGATATACTTCCTATTTTAGAATCTTTGTTAAAAGGAGAGTCTCTATGAAAAAAAAGGGGATGGATTATTTTAATTTTTTGCTTGGTTTAATAATAACAGCCTTATCTTTTAATGCTATTTTTTCACCAAATGATTTAGTAACAGGAGGAGTAAGTGGTTTAGCAATTATTTTAAAAAATGTTTTTTCTTTGAATGAAAGTCTTTTTATTTTAATCATGAACCTATTTTTAATTCTTTTAAGTTTCATCTGTCTGGGCAAAGAAAAAACTAAAAATACTATTTTAGGATCTATTTTATTTCCTGTATTTGTTTATCTTACTCAAGATATTTCTTCGTGGTTTCATTTAGAAATGGATCCGATTTTAATTGCTGTATTAGGTGGTATGGCAAGTGGTTTAGGATATGGACTCGTATTTCGAAGCAATTTTACAACTGGAGGAACTGATATTTTAAATCAAATGACTGAAAAATATTTTAAAATTCCAATGTCAAAATCCATTCTTTATATTGATGGATCCATTGTTTTAGCTGGAGGATTCGTTTTTGGCATCACAAAAATGATGTATTCATTAATATCTTTATCTTTAATTAGTATAATTTCAAATCGCATTCAACTAGGCATAAACCATAATCGAGTTCTATATATTACCTCCAAAAAACAAAATCAAATCAAAGATTTTTTACAAACTCTTGGATATGATGCCACTATTATGAATAGAATTGGTGGATACACAAAAGAGAAAGGCATGATGTTAATGGTAAGTATCTCTCAAAAAGATTATTATTTAGTAAGAAATGCTATGAAAGAGATTGATGAGAATGCCTTTTTAGTTGTAACAAATGCTTATGAACAAAAAAATGCCAATGTTCAAATTCGAAAATCAATCAAAGAATAATAAGATCTCTATTTCATTAATATGGATTTAACATTCCATGTAAATTGACCTCTGGGGGGGGGGTATTTGATAGAATCATCATAAATAGGTATGGTGATTTTTTAAATGAAATTACAGAAATTTAAAGAAAGAAATAACAAACAAAAAAGTATTATTCTATTTACGATAGCTTGTGTGTTATTAATCACAGGAGTTTTCTTATATAAAACATTTGCAAGTTTTCAAGTCATAGAAAATGAAGATCTTATTAATGGGAATGTAAGTGATCCAGGAGATATTTATTTTGCTTTTTATAAAAATGGAAAACTTACTAAAGAAATTCCTACCGAAGAGGAAGGAGATTTCTTTTTAGATGAAAATGCAAGTTATTGTGGTGTTTTAGAAACAAAAGACGAGAATATAAAATTAAGTTTTAATTCAGAAACAAGGGATATTACTATCACTGGAGCTCATACAACTCATACGAAATGTTATTTGTATTTTCGTGATCAGTATCATGTCAAAATAGATGAAGAGCAAAAAGAAGTAAAGGTAAGTGACGGAACTTTAAGCCTTGATAAAAAAACAGATGGCAAAATATTTATGTGCAATAATGGAGTAAATATAAAAGAAGAAAATAGTCAAATCAAAATAGAAAATATTACTAAAGATACCAAATGTAATTACTATAATACATCAAGTGAAGCTTTACAATCTGTGGATAATACTCCTAATTATATGTTCTTTTTAGCAGATGAAACAGATAGTTTAGATTTAGAAATCAAGAAAAATCAAGAAGTAACTATAGATCTAAATGGACATAGTCTAAATGGAGCTAGCTTACAACCATATCTTAAAAATTATGGCACATTAACAATATGTTCTTCTTCTAATCAGAAAGGAAATTTAATAAGAAATACCATCTTATATGCATATTCTGATAGCATAGGGATTATATCAAATATAAAAATGAATTCATTAAGTTCCCAACAGGCAAGTGCAATTCAAATGCAAGGTGCATATCTCGAAATTATAAATTCAGAAGTAATAGGTCCGTATGGCATAGGAGGAGGAGGAGGAAACATTTTAATTGATAATTCGACAATAACAGGAAATATTTATAATGGGATACAATCCAATCAAAATGGCAATTTTAGCAATATAGTTATCAAAAATAAGTCAACAATTTCAGGTCAAGTCCATGGAATATTGCTATATTCAGGAGGCAACGTGATACTAGATGGTGATAAAGAAAACTATCCTACTATTACAGGTTTAACTAGGAAAGCATTCGTTCTTTATTTAACTAGTTCCAATCTTTATTTTAAATATGGTGAAACATATGGTATTGAAGAAAATACAAACGAAGGAACAACATATTTAAGAAATGGAGCTACTATGAAAACTGAAAAGAAAGATGGCAAAAATCATACTTATTTAGAATAAAAAATTCTGAGTGTGATATATAATTCATAGTGACTTATACCTAATGCCATTGTTTTTGAATGCAATTATTCAAAATAATAATTGCCAACATGTCAATTGACTTCTGGGGGGGGGGGTAATTGATAAAATCATCATAAATAGGTATGG
>CANQFE010000010.1 GCA_947598285.1 uncultured Bacilli bacterium | reverse complement strand
CATACCTATTTATGATGATTTTATCAATTACCCCCCCCCCAGAGGTCAATTGACATGTTGGTAATTGTTGTTTTATGATTGATTTATTTTTCTTATTGTATGTTATGATTATTTTAAGGAAGCCATTCGTGGCTAGTGCCTACCACTTCTTATCTTTTTAGAAGGGAGTGGTTCTTATGAGTAAAAGATTTTTTATTCTACAACTTATGAAATATATCACCTTGATTATCTTTTTCATAACGATTTGTATCTTGTCCATTATTTGGACAATTTCCAAATAAAAAAAGGCACTTAATCTTTATTCTTAAAGATTAAATGTCCATCTAAATATTAGGTAGGCATTAGCATGCAAACACGAATGCCTTCCTTTTTTATTTTATGAAGTTTCCTTCATCTATATACACTTTATCACTTTTTCCTGCTTTTCGCAATATAAATTTCTTATGGCGTCAAAACAATACGGAAACTATTAGTAGCAAAACCATACCCATTGGTAGAACTAAATGAAAAAATTCCAGCGGCTGATCCAACATCATGCAAACCACCACGAGTAAACCATGAACCATCAGAAGCCACAAATTTTGCGAAGTCAGCATTATAACTTCCTACATTTCTTGTTGTATTTCCACCATTATATGAAACGCTATAAAATGGGCCCATTTCTTTGGTTGCATCGCCTAATATTCCTCTTTGATATGCTGTATCTGTTGTTCCATAATCATACAATTCGTAATATTTTCTACTAGGCCAATCATAACCATCTTTATTTTCAAGGTTTTCTCCACAAGTATTCCCATATGGCACTTCATTTTCTTTACAGAAACTGTATGGTCCTTTAAACCCTGAATTGCTTGTAGAATCTATGCCACTTGCTGGAGATTTATTATCTACCCCTCCTTGCATTACGCCCATGACCACTTCCCAAGTACCACCACTCATATCATAGACTCCACTATAATTTCCTGTTGTACTTGACTCCACACTATTTGAATTATAATATTGAAACCCTTTAGTTCCATCTTGACTCAATGTGGTATACTCATAATCTCGATAAGCTCCATATCCTACTGTTGGTTCATTCTTAGCACTATATCCAGTTATAAAATTAGAATTATTATTAATTCTTACTTCTTCACAAGTTCCACTATTGCATCTTCCATATTGACTTTGTGTTAAATAGGCAACGGCTCCCCATTCAGTATTTTTCATCATATGACTTTCTAATTCTCTCTTGTAATTATAACTTGTATAAAAAGCATTCGCTACTTGGATTCCTCTCCAACTATAGACACTTGGTTTTATGATGACTTTTGTTGATTCTTGTGTATTATGTTCTGCTCCTTGTACACTCCAACCACTAGATGTTGCTGGCATAACACTTGAAATATCTTCATTTTGATTATATCCTGTTTCAAATTTTCCGACCCAAAATCCATTACTATCAAATGATGTAAAGGCTGGATGTACGATTGAATTTTTGGCTACATTATTGGTCCCATTTTTTGTTTCAAATGTAATTTCAAAAACTTCTGTTTCACCTTTATTTCCACCGATAGAATCATAAAAACTTGTTACATTATCTTGATTATTTTTGACAGTTACAGTTGTATAACCATCAAATGTACTTTCATCTTCTTGTAATACATATCGATATCTTGGGATCCATACAAAATAACTTTCTATTTCACTTTCTGATATTTCTTCTCCCGGTTGATACGTGTCTGTTTTTCCATCTCTTAATATCACTGCATTTGCCCATTTTTTATCTTTGTAACTATACCATGGATTACTTGTATCTGTGATATCTGCTTTGGTCACTTTTCCACCAACTTTGTTATCTGGATTACTATATGTGATATCACTTGGTTTTTCGTCTTCTGATATTACCACTGGTACTAATCTTCCATTCATTAAATCTGGAACTGCTCCATTTAATATATCTTCTTCATAGATCTTCTTAAAGTGTAAATAACATTTTGTTTTTGTATTACTAATGTTCTTTATTCTTACTTCCCAATTCTCATTATCCCAATTAACTCTACTTACTTTCTCTCCTGTTGCCATATCTTTGCAATAACTACTACTAGTATCTAAACTATAACCATCATCTTTCTTTGGTGCTGTCTTTGATATTTTATCTTCTTTTCCATCATCAATATAAAAGGCAAATTCTAAATCTCCGATATCTTGGACTTCTCCATTGATGATATCTTCATTTAAATTTGTTTGAAAGATGGCAAATGTTTTATATAAGAAAACTCCTGTGATTAATATGACACAAGCTATTGTAAATATTATTATAATTTTTTGATTCTTCTTTTCTTCTTTAAATTTTTGTAATTTCATTTAAAAAATCACCATACTTTATCTATGATGATTCTATCAAATACCCCCCCCCCAGAAGTCAATTGACATGTTGGCAATTATCATTTTACTATTGATTTTCTTTTCTGACGTATGTTATGATTATTTTAAGGAAGTCATTCGTGGCTAGTGCCTACCACTTCTTATCTTTTTTAGAAAGGAGTGGTCATATGAAGAAAAGAATTTTTATTTTACATCTTATGCGTTACATCTTTGGTATTACTTTTTTTCTTACAATTTGTTTGTTGTCCATCATCTGGGCAATTTCAAATTAAAAAAACGGCACTTAATCTTTAAGAGTAAAGATTAAATGCCCCCTAATTTATGGTAGGCATTAGCATTCGAACACGAATGCCTTCCTTTTTTATTTTATGAAGTTCCCTTCATCTATATACACTTTATCACTTTTTCCTGCTTTTCGCAAGAAAAATGTTTTTTTGTGTTTAATGTTATTAAATTGAATCTTTATTTTCATAAGCTAGTAAATCTCTAATATCTTGTTCAGTTAATTGTTGTAGATAAGTACTATCATCCATATCATTTTCTATCATTTTATCTGATAATATTTTCTTTTTTTCTTGAAGCTTTAAAATCTTTTCTTCAATTGTTCCTTTACAAATTAATTTAATTACTTCAACATTTTTTGTTTGACCAATTCGATGTGTTCTATCAGTCGCTTGATTTTCTGCTTGAGGATTCCACCATAAATCTAAGTGAATTACAACATCAGCACTTGTTAAATTAAGTCCTGTTCCACCACTTTTTAACATGATCAAAAACACATTGGTATTATCCTTGTTAAATGCATCAACAAGAATTTGTCTTTGTTTTCCAGGAACATCACCAGCAATAGTATAACTAGAAATAGACTCCTCATCTAAACGACTTCGAACTAATTCTAAAGCTTTTTTAAAACTAGTGAATAATAAAATTTTATGACCATTTTGAATCACTTCTTTTATAATTTTCATTAAGTTTTCAATTTTAGAACTTTCACCCTCATAATTTTCAATGACAAGACTTGGAGCGATACAAATTTGTCTTAATTTCGTAAGTAAAGTTAAAATAAGCATTTTATTACGAGTAAATCCTCCACTTCGAACTAATTCATCCATTTCTTCTCTCACAGTATGAACTTCTGCTGCATATATTTTTTTCTGTTCGTCAGTTAAATCGATATAAATATTATTTTCAATTTTATCCGGTAAATCTTTTACCACATCTTTTTTCTTTCGACGTAAAATAAATGGTTTTACTTGCTCTTTTAAATGGGCAAGCAAACGATTTGTTTCCATATCAAAATCTTCATTAATTCGATATTTTGTCCGAAATTTCATTAAATTAGATAAAAAACCTGGCATAATAAAATCAAAAATACTCCATAATTCTATAATTGAATTTTCAATTGGGGTTCCGGTTAAAGCAATTTTAGTTTGTGAGGTAATACTTTTTACTGCTTTTGTTAAACCAGTTTTTGGATTTTTGATATTTTGAGCTTCATCAATTGTGAAAACTCGAAATGAAATTTGTTGATAAAATTCTAAATCTTCTCTTAATAAGCCATAAGAAGTAATATAAATATTTCCTTTAAAGCGATTTAAAGCACTTCTTCTATCTAATCTATTTCCCATAAATACTTGATAATTTAATTCAGGCGCAAATTTTAAAATTTCATTTTCCCAGTTATAAACTAAAGAAGTAGGACAAACAATTAAAAATTTTGCATCTTTTTGCTCCATTAATAATTTTTTTAAAAGTAAAATAGTTTGCAAAGATTTTCCTAATCCCATTTCATCTGCCAATATTCCACCAAAATCACATTTACATATCATGTACAACCATTTTACACCACTAATTTGATAATCTCTCAACACTTTTAGTTCTTCTTCTGTAAAAGAAAGGTCAACATTTTGATATTCTAAAAAACGATGAATAAAAGTTTGAAAAGAAGAATCAGTTTCAATAATATGATATTTCTTTTCTTTAATTGAATCAAGATATAAAGCGCGATATTTAGGAATCTCACCACCACTTAAAGATAATTCTAATTCATCTGTTAAGTCTTTTAATTCTTCTAAATCCTTCTGTTCTAAAGATAGAATATTTCCAGATTTTAATCGAAAATATTTTTTCTTATTGCGTAAAGATTTTAAAATATCATCTAATTCTGATGAATCTACACCTGTCAATTGAAAGTCATAATGTAAAATTTGATCTTTGCCAATTGTAAAATGAGTGGAAACTGAATTATTTTTTAAGAGATGCGTATTTTTTAACTGTTCTGAAGTAAAGACAGAATATTTTTGCGATAATTCTTCTAAGGAATGATCTAAGAATTCACAAATAAAATCAAAATCTTCTAATAAAAGACAATCTGTTTTCTTAACAAATCCATAAGAGAGAATTTCATCGATCAGATTTTCTTCAAATTCTGTATCTCTAATAATATTTTCTTTCTTTTCAAAATACCCTATTTCTTCATTTTGATAAATAAATTTTGGATGACAGACAATGTCTTCTTCATTTAAATCAAAGTAAAGTTTTACTTCAGGATTAGAAACCATAATAATATCACTTACCGATTCATCTAAACGTAAAGCATCTTTCACCATTGGAAATAAAACTTTTTGGAAATCAGCAAAATCTTCTAAAGGAAACTCTAATTTATAAAGATGCTCTTTCATACATTCTTTCAATAAAAATCGTTGTTTTTTTGTTAAATGATACATATAAGGTGCAAAATAAACATATTCATAATCATCTGTATAACGATCAATGTCTTCAAAATCTCCTTCAAAATTTAGCTCATAAACATCATTTTCTCGGGAAAGAGATAAAGGAAAAGGAAAAATATTTTTCATTTCCGTCGAAACAGCATTTTCGCCAACACAAAAACCATCTGGATATAGTTTTAAAATTGATTTTACAGCTGAATCATCTAAAGAAATTGTATTTCCACTATTATAACGACGATAACGAAGTTGATCGATAATTCGAAATAAATTTAGGGAACGTTCACTAAAAAAATGTTTTTTTGGATCATAAGTAAAATTAGAGCCAAAGTAAAATTCTTCTTCTTTTTCAAAAGCATTTGCAAAAGAACCATATTTACCAAGTAAAGAATACATTTTATCCAAGCCAATTTTTACTTTTAAAAAAACTTCATCATAATAGTATCCATGATGTTTAATTAAAGCAGGAACAACATGAACCTCTATTTTTTTCTCAGTTTTTTCAGAAAATTCTTTTGTCATTTTTTCGATTAATTGTTTTGTCGCTTGAAAATGATTTTCTTTTTGAAATGAGAATATTTTATTTGAATAACTAGTTAATGCTGCCGCGACATGTTTACAAGAATCAGCTTGTCGAAAACGAGGACAACTACAATAAGTATCAATAATTTGACTATTTTTACAAACAATTTGAACTAAATATTTGGTAGATTCTCTTTCGGAGCGAACTAAAAACTGATATCTTTTTTGATTACTCACAGTGCTTACTCCCATATATTCAATATAATTTTCATTATAGTTTAATCCTTTTGTATAATCTGCTTGGGAAACGACTTTCAAAATTTTCTCTGTAATCTCATTTATATCCATAATCTCACTCCCTGTTTGTTATCACTAGAATATCATATCACAAAACAAAATATTTGCAAAATGAAGAAATTCTTAATGACGATTGATAAATGCTAAAACAATAATTAAAACTAAAGCAATACCGATTCCAAAAATTAAAATGGTAATCATATCATTTGACATATATTGGGATAACATATGACTAATACTATCAAAAACTTCTTTAAAAGTATCCACGATTGGTTCAAAAAAATCTTCTATTGCTGTTTGAATATCTAAAATCATAAAATATCCCTATCTTTCTTAATTTCATTATAATATATACTTGAAAAAGAAACAAGAATTTGTTAAACTAATTGTACATGGCGGAATTGGTGAAGTGGTTAACACGCCGGATTGTGGCTCCGGTATGCGTGGGTTCGACCCCCACATTTCGCCCCATAGTGAATTTTACGCACACCTTGGTGCGAAAGATAAGTAAAAGTTCGTAATACTTGATATTATGGACTTTTTCTTTTGCAAAGATGGTGAAGATAACCATAGAAATTTTAAAATTTCTTTTGTGCAAAAATCAAAAATTGAATTTTGAAAAAGGATTCTTTTTTACTTTTCTACCAGTATGAAATTTAAAATTTTATTTACAATAAAAATGAGGTGAACTATGGCAAATGATTTAAAAAAATATCAAGAAAAAAGAGATTTTGAAAAAACTTTAGAACCTAAAGGAAAGGTAGAAAAGAAAACGAAAAAGAAAAAATTACACTTTGTAGTTCAACATCACATTGCCAGAAAAGATCATTATGATTTACGTCTAGAATGGAATGGTACTTTAAAAAGCTGGGCAATTCCCAAAGGTCCTTCTTATCATATCAATGAAAAAAGATTAGCAATTCATGTAGAAGATCATCCTCTTCAGTATCGACATTTTGAAGGGATTATTCCAAAAGGACAATATGGCGCTGGAACAGTGATGATTTGGGATCAAGGATATTGGGATTTAGAAGAAAAGACAACTTTCGATTTGAAACATCCTTTTAAATTTACTTTAAAGGGACAAAGATTAAAAGGAAAATGGACTTTGATTCCACTTCAAAATGAAGAATGGCTTCTTTGTAAAGAAAAAGATAATTATGAAAACTACTATGATATAAACGAGTTTACAACTTCGATTCAAACGGGAAGAACCATGAAAGAAATTGAAACCAAAAAAGAAAAAAGAAAAACTTCTTTAAAAGACGCGATCATTGAAGGAATTCAAATTACTAATCCTAATAAAAAGATATTTACTACTCCTAAAATCACGAAATTAGAAATAGCCCATTATTATCAAAAAGTGGCCAAAAGAATGCTACCTTATTTGGATCATCGTATCATCAGTACTATTCGTTGTCCAAGTGGAAAAAAAGAAGAATGTTTTTTTAAAAAGCATTTTGAAGCAAATGATGGTCTTAAAAAAGTAAACATTCAAAACTCAAATGGAAAAAAAGAAGATTATTATTACATCAAAGATATTACTGGTTTAATCCAAGAAGTGCAAATGAATAGTTATGAATTTCATCTTTGGGGAAGCAAACTTCCCAAAATAAATCATCCGGATATGCTTGTATTTGATTTAGATCCTGATGAAAAAATGAGTTTATCACAAGTAAGAGAAGGAGTCAAAGATTTAAAAAGTATTTTAGATGATTTGCATTTAAAGTCTTTTTTAAAAACAAGTGGCGGGAAAGGATATCATGTAGTTGTGCCAACTCATTCTTTTCATAGTTGGAAAGAATTTCGCTTTTTTGCAAAAAAAATAGCTGAAATTATGGAACTAAAGTGGCCTACCAAATATGTTAGTAACATGAGACTAAAAAATCGTAAAAATAAAATTTTTATTGATTGGGTTCGAAACACTAAAAGCGCGACAAGTGTTGCTCCCTACTCACTTCGAATGAAAAAAAAGATTACAGTCTCTATGCCTATTTCTTGGAAAGAACTAGAAAAAGTAACTCCTAATGGAATTACTATAGAAGAAGCTTTAAAAAGAATGAAAAGAAAAGATCCTTGGGAAAATTTCTTTGAAATTAATCAATAATAAAAACGCTTAAAGCGTTTTTAATTATTGACATGATGATGAACGGTTGGAGTATCCATAGTAATCTTTCGGAAAGTATATCCATGGGAAAGACCATACTGAATAATTGCTTCAACTGCATCAACACTAAATGATTTTATATCATGTTGAAGTACCATTGAAGTACTTCCATTTAATCCTTGAATCACATTTGTCACAACTTTGGAAGTAGAAGTCGTCTCACCAGCATCGCCACTTGACACATTCCAATCAAAGTAGCGAAATCCTTTTGCTTCTACTGCTTTGGTTAACTGACTCATAATCTTTGAACCACCATCATAACTTTTGCTCACAGTATTGGAACTTCCTCCAGGAAAACGAATAATTTGCGATGTTTCGCCAGTAATTCTTTTTACTTTTTCTTGAATTGCATATAAATCATTAAAATAAGTTGTTTCATTTGTATAAATACCATAACTATGAGAACTACTATGAAGTCCAATGGTATGACCTTCTTGATAAGCTCTTAAAATAATCGAATCATACCCTTTTGTAAGGCCTTGATCTGTTACGAAAAAAGTTGCTGGAACTTGATATTTTTTTAAAATATCTAAAAGTTTGGAAGTATAAGGTCCTGGACCATCATCAAAAGTAAGATAAATGCTCTTTCCATTTGGTGTTCCATAATTATTATTTGCATAAACAAAAACTTTTCTTGTTTTAGAAGTTTGATTTCCTTTTTGATCAGTGATTGAATATTGAACTTGATATTCTCCAGGAGTACTCGTATTTACTTCTCCTGAAATTACAATTTGACTTGTTAAATCTCCATCACAATTATCAGTTGCGGTTGCTCCTTGTTCTTGATAAGTTTCATTTACTTTTAAATAGATTGTTTCTTCGCCATTTAATGTAAGACTTGGCGCTTCCTCATCTTTTTCTATTGCATCCACTTCTTTTTTAGTTTCATTTCCTGATGAATCAACTACTGAAAAAATAATTTTGCCATCTTTTCCTTCTTTTTTCACTAAGCTGCTCACATCTTTATCTAAATTATCATAAGAAGTCACTTCATAATTGGGAACATTTCCATTTGGACAATAGTAATATTCTCCTTCTATAATTTCTAAAGATGGTCCTTCTAAATCGACAACTTGAACAATTTGAGTTTTCGAAAGTTCTTTTCCTTGATGTTGATAAATATAAGTAATCTCATATTCTCCTATTTTTTGTGTATCGACTTCTCCTTTTGTTTCATACTCTACTTCTTTACAAGAAAACAAATTACCATAACAAACTTTACCACTCATTGGTTGAAAAGAATCATTGGCATTCACTTGAACTTTATTTTGAAATTCTTGAATATGAAATTTAGGATAAAAAGCTACGACGCCAAGAATTGGTACGACAAGAAAAAGAAAAATACCAAGGAAAATCAATAAAATCGTTTTTTCTCGTTTTAAATTTTCTTTCTTTTTCATAAACTCTACTCCAAACACTTTCTTTTTTATTATTCACCAAAATTAGATACAATATACTTCGCTTCAGGATATTTACTTGTTGGAAGAAAGCCACTTGGCATTTCAATGATTTGAGGAATTCGATTGACAATATCTGCACAAGTTAGTTCAACCGTACTTGGTTTTTCATTTAATACTTTTGTTGTTGGTTCCCCATAAATGATCCATTCATTCATATCCTCTTCCTCTTCTGTATAAATTTTACCAATACATTCAACTTCTAAAAGGATATTTTCTTTTGTCATGGCACTAACAATGGCACTCATACCTCGAACCATATCTTTTTTGACTGTCATTTTTAAAGTGTCACTCGTTAAATCTTCTTCACATATGACAGGTAGGCAAACTTGTTTCATGGTAACAATCGATAATCCTAGTTTATCTGCAAGCCATCCTACAACGTTCCACATATAACTTGGAAAAAAAGATTTTTCATTCATTAAGGCATTTCTTTCTTCTTCACTCATCTCATTTGTACTGGCAATCGTTTCCATAAATTTTTCTTTCGTAAGACCAGCACCATGAGCATTGGCAAGAGCAATCCCATAGTCTTCAACATTATAAGAACTTTTTCCTTTAATTTTGGTAATTCTATGAGTAGAGGTACAAAGACTATGAACCATATTTCCCCAAAAGATATCTTGATATCCACATCCCGTAACTGTTACATGAAAAGCTTTCGCTAAAGCATCAATTTCTTGATATAAGATAGGATTCGAATTTTGAGGGAAGAATGCTTCTTCACATGTTGTTAAAACATTTACCCCATTTTTAATCGCACATCTTAAACTTTCTTCAATATCATTTAAAATACTCATCGTAGCAATAATAGCTACTTGAGGTTTCTGAGTTTTTAATAAATGATCTAATTCTTTTATTGATTCTACTTTGACTCCTTTTTTTTCGGTTTCCATAATATCCCCAATATCTTTACCGATAATATCCGGATTAATATCGACCGCGCCGACAACAGACCCACCTTTTTCAAAAACATAACGCATGATGTATTTACTCATTTTTCCACAGCCAATTTGAACAACTTTGATTTTTTCCATTTTCTTAGCCCCTTTCATTCAAATCTACATTTTCTTCCGTAATCAAATCTTGAAAAACTGTTTTAAATCGTTCAATTTCTTTTTTCTTCACATCTTCATAAATATTTTTTGCTTGACAAATTGCTTTGTAAATATGCTTTATTTTTACAACATGCTCATTTTCAAACAAAGCATACGTAAAAGCATTTGATAAAATTGTAAGACATATATCAGGATACCGTGAGGATACTTCATATACTCTTTTATATTCATCAGTCATTTCGACAATAAATTGCATAATTCTTTCTTTTACAAAATCACTGTATTCTAATTTTACACCAATTTGTTTTTCTAACTTAGGAATTGTTCCCATTAATATTTTTACCGTAGTTGGCTTATCTGTTTCATAAACATCAATTTTTTGAAATCTTCTTAAAAAAGCTCGATCTCTTAAAATATAGGTTTCATATTCTTCGGTTGTTGTTGCTCCAATCATTTTAATGGTTCCTCGATCTAATCCAGATTTTAATAAATTGGCAAAATCAATCCCGCCATTTTCACTTGTATTTCGATTCACTAAAACATGAGTTTCATCAATAAATAAGATTGTTTTTTCACATTTTTCCAATTCTTTTACTAATAAATCAATTCGATTTTCTTCTTGACCATCACTGGTAACCGAGCCTAATAAGGATGTGATATTTATTTTAATAATTTGCCAATTTTTTAAGGCATCAGGAACAAGATTTTTTTGAATTCGATAAGCAAGGCCTTCCACTATCGCGGTTTTTCCAATTCCTGGCTTTCCGACTAATAAAGCACTTTTTTCGGGAGTTAAAAGAGTTAAGATACATTCTTTAATTTCTTGATCTCGTGCAATGGCAGGGTCTGTAATATATTCTTTATCTGTTAATACTTCCCCATAACGTTCTAGCATACTTACTTCAATATGTAACTGCTCCATAGCATCACCCTTTATATTACTAGTGTACCATAAAACAAAAAAAAATTCATTATCTCTGCAAACTTTTTTGGGAAAATTTTTGCATAAATGAATTTTTAAAATAAGCTTAACTTATTCGATAATGACCAATAATATCTTTTTGATAACGCCCTAAAACATCCTCCTCATAATGAATTTGATATGGATTAGCATGATGAATTAAAAAAGGAATTCCTTGGCGATTTCGAAAATTAGAAACAATACCAATATGTTTTTGAAAAACAACAATATCGCCCCCTTGCCATTCACTAATCATCGATAAGTCATTCGTAAGAGTAATTGCATTTCTTTTTAAATAAGTATTTATGTTTAAAACTCTTCGAAAATCAATATTTTTATCAACAATATCTATTTCATATTCTTTTTGATTTTGTAAAACGTCTTCATTTAACAATTCTTTTAAATCATATCCTGCTCCCAATAAACCAAAGGAAACAACGTCAGTACAAACTCCTTTATTATCATTTGGATAACCAGTTGCATAGTATTTGCTTTCATATTGAGGATTTTTAGCAATATATTCTCTCACACTCTTTAAAATATCTGCTTGATCTTCTATTCCATCTTGATCTTTGTCTTGTTTGCTTTGATAAGTTGGAATTCCAAAATCATCATTGGTAAATTTCTGATGTGGAATTAAGTTAATCCAATCGAGTACCAATAGTAATATCATTCCTAGCAAAAGAAAGGCGCCAAGCCAAAGCCAAAATCGCTTCTTCATTTTTTCTTTCCTTCTAACCAAATCTTACTGTATTCCAAAAGGAAAATTAAAATTCCACCGAAAGCAAAGAAGAAAAGCGAAAAAGTTTCTAAACTTAAAGGGGCTTTTACCGGTTCTAAAGTAGTAGGTCCCATTACAATAGCATATAAGCTACCAAGCATTAAACCAATAATAAAGTAAATCATTTGACTGCGATATTTCTTTAAGGCTTTTTCAATCAAACGAACGATTAAAAATATTCCAGCTAATACTCCAAATCCAAAAACCAAAAGCATTGGAAAATAAGTAAAATGAAAATGTAACAACTCTTTTATGCCATTAATAATCGGCAAATATAAACCAAAAATAAGTAGTATAGTAGAACCAGAAATTCCCGGTAAAACCATCGCTGAAATAGCAATCATCGCGGCCAAAAAGACATAAAGAATGAGTCCTGGCTGAAAGGAAGAAAGATCAACTACACTTCCACCGCCTAAAGAATGAAAGTAAGTAATGCTGGCAACAAAAAGAACGCCAAAAACAGAAAAAATTAAATTTTGATATTTTCCTTTTAATACTTTTTTTTCTTCTTTCCATAAAAATGGTAAAGAAAAAATAATAAATCCTAAAAAAACAGAACTAACTTCATAAATTCTTTTTTCAAATAAACTAGTAATCACTAAAATAGCCACGATCATACCGACTATCCAGCCAAACCCTAGTTTCAATAGAAAGAAAAAAGCTTCTTTTTTTTCTTCTTTTTGACCAAAAAGTAAAGCATGAAAAGAATGAATAAATTGATCATAAAATCCTAAAATAAAAGCAATAGACCCTCCTGATACTCCGGGGACACTATCAGCAAGCGCCATACAAAAACCATGAAAGGCATCTAATAAAAAATTCATGAAACACCATCCCTTAATAAACTAAGTATAACATGTTATTTTAATTTAATAAATATTTTCTGAAAGGCAGTTGGTAAAGAATAAGTTGTTTCAATTTCCTTTTTGGAATAAAATTTATGATGATTGGGTGATTTTAAATGAACTAAATAAACCGTCATTTCCCATTCAATATGAGAAAAAACATGATGAAATTTTCCTAATTCTTGAATCTTTTCAATTTGCTCTTTTTTTGTTTGTAAAAAGGTATTTAACATTTCTTTGGTCATGAAAGAATCAACATTTGGAAGTTCATAAAGACCACTTAATAGACCTGATTTTTTTCTTTTTTGAATGCAATATTTTTCATTATACTCTAAAACATATATTGTTTTTTCTTCTTTTCGACGAGCATTTTTGACTTTTTTATGAGGATACTTTAGCATCGTTTGATTTTGAAAACTTTGACATATCTGTTGAAAAGGACATTTTTGACAGACAGGAGTTCCATTCGGAAGACAAACTAAAGCCCCTAATTCAATAAAAGCTTCTGTAAAGTCTCGGGCATAACTCGGTTCCATCAATTTTTCTAAATGAATTAAATACTCATTTTTTACTTTTTCATTTAATAAATCTCTAGGATCTTCTTCAATCCTGGATAAAATTCGTAAAACATTGCCATCGATTGCGGGAATGCATTTATGATAAGCAATTGACAAAATAGCACCTGCTGTATAAAGCCCTATCCCAGGTAACTTCATTAATTCTTCCTTTGTTTCCGGAAAAGTTTTTAAATTTTTTTGAACAATTTCAAGTGCACATTTTTTTAAATTTCGCGCGCGACTATAATACCCTAGGCCTTCCCATAACTTTAATAAATGATCTTCTTTTACTTTTGCTAAATCTTCAATGGTAGGTAACTCTAAAATAAAGCGTTCATAATATTTTTTGACTTTTTCAACTCTTGTTTGTTGAAGCATAATTTCTGAAATCCAAATGCGATAAGGGTCAGTTGTATGTCGCCATGGTAAATCTCTTTTTTCTTTTTGATACCAATCTAATAATGCTTGGATTTCTTTTTTTGTAATGTGAAACTTCATAAATCACCTATTATTGATACTTGCTCATAATTTGATTCAAATAATACATTTTTTTATCTAATTGTTGAATATCTTTGGCATAATTTTCCATTTCTTTTTTAACTTCTTCTGGAATACTTTCTTTAAATTTATAACGAATCTTATGATCTAAAGAAGCCCAGAAATCCATTGCCACAGTTCTGACTTGAATTTCGGCCTGAACATATTCTACTAAATTTTCTAAGTAAACTGGAATCAAAACAATTAAATGGTAACTAGTATATCCAGTTGTTTTAGGGGCCGCAATATAATCTTTTCTTTCTTTAATAATAATATTAGTCGAATGAGAGATTAAAGATACAATATCATAAACATCAGATAAAAAGGAAACAACAATTCGAAAGCCAATAATATCATTTACATGTTTTACAATATTTTCTTCTGTATATTCATATCCTTTTCTTTCTAATTTTTTTTGAATGCTAGAGCTTGTTTTCATTCTCGATTTCATGTGTTCGACTGGAGTATATCCATGTTTCTGTTCAAAAGAATGAATTAAAATTTCTAATTCCGTTTCTAACATTTTTTTGGCATATTCATATTTTATATATAAAGTTGGACTCATATTTTCACATCTTTTCTTAAAAAAAAAGTAATACTTAAACGTATCACTTCTTGCCTATTTTACAAAAAAGGAACCATATTGTCAAATTATTTTTCTAGTTTCTTTAAAACCCCTTTTGTTACTTCTATCGCTTTTTCACGAATTGAATCAGCCATTTCTTCCAAAACGGGTTCTCCTTTATCTTTGACATAATCAACTAATTCTTTTACGTTTTTTTGGATTTCTTCGGCTTTTCTTTTCGCAATTTTTAAAACTTTTTCTTTATCTAAATCTTTTAATGCCGTTTCTATTTCATCTGTTTTTTCAACAATATATTCTTTCATATCATCAACATCGATTTCCTTGGCTTTATTCACAAGTTCATCTATTTTTTTGGTTAGTTCAGCACGTGTTTCTTTGCCACTTTTTGGTGCGAATAAAACTCCTAATCCAGCGCCTACTAACGTACCACCAAGTAATGCTGCAGCCGTTTTCTTTTTCATAAATCCCATCCTTTCATTACTTTTATTATACACGATTTTTAAAAAAATTATTATTATGAAACCAGTTGTTTACTGCTTACTTGACATTATTTTTTTCCATGCTTTCAAAAAAGAAAATACCAAAGTTAAGTAAAAATAAACTAAACAGAAAACCGCCTAAAATATCACTAGCATAATGAACCCCTAAATAGATACGACTAAAACCAATTCCTATTATTAAAAGTCCTAGCAAAACACTAAAAATACATTTCCAAAGAAGAGAAATTTTACTTTTCCACAAGAAATAAATAAGGAAACCATAACACATGGTAGCAGCCATCATATGTCCACTGGGAAAGCTATAACCCGTTTCATTCACCAAATGAGTTACATTTGGTCTAGCTCTTCCAAAAAAAAGTTTTAACATACTGTTTGTTCCTACTTCTAAAATCATCAAAGAAAGAAATAATTTCCAATATTTTTTTTCCCGAAAAAGAAAAAAGGAAATCAGAATAAGAGGAATTAAAAATTTGGCTTCCCCAAAAAAAGTAATCATTTTCATAAAAGATGTAATAGAAAAGGAAGTTAAAAATTGATAAATCGGAATATCAAAAAACAAATTGTTGCCATTTACAATAAAAATAGACAAAAAGAAAAAGAAAAGAAAACTTGCAATTGAAAAATATAAAAAATGGATTGTCTTCATATGCCACCTTCTAACTCATTATAGCAAATTTTTTGATGAATAGAACGTGATTAGACAAGATATGACAAAAATAGTTTTTTCATTTTTCAAAATATTCACAAAATTAAGATTTTAATTTATCTATTATCTTATGGCGTTAAGATGACGCGGAAACTGATATTATCACCCGCGTTCCCGTGGACAGAACTGAATGCCCCAACTCCTGCGTCTGTCCCGTCTGAAGAGGCTGCACCACGACTGAACCACGGATTGTTAGAATGCACAAAGTTCGCACCGTCGGCATTATAACTACTAACATAACGCACTGGGCCTGTTCCATTTGTTTTTTGATAACTAATACTATAAAATGGCCCTAACTCTTTTGTTGCATCTCCTAAGATTCCTCTTTGATATTCTGTTTCTTTTGTTTTATAATCATATAAATCATAATATTTTGAAGATGGCCATTCTTTTCCTTCTGTATTTGATGTATTATCTTTACAGTCTTCTGTTCCACCATTTGCTGTACAGTAACTATATGGGCCTTTAAATCCTGAATTAGAATTTTGATTTCTTCCACTGGCTGGTGCTTTTGTATCATTTTCTGTCCCTTGCATGACTCCCATGACATATTCCCATGAGCCACCACTCATGTCATAGATTCCACTGTAATTTCCTGTGGTACTTGATTCTTGACTTGCTGTTAAATAATATCCTTTTATATTTCCACTTGCTAAAACATTTAATGCTGTTGGTCCTCCATACCAGTTACATGTTTCATTACTTCCTGTATATCCACATGTTGGTTCCAGAGTTGCACTCATTCCTGTAATATAACTTCCTGAATTATTGATTCTTACTTCTGTACATTTATTATCTTTACATCTTCCATACTTACTTTGAGTAAGATAGGCGACTGCTCCCCACTCTGTGTTCTTCATCATATGACTTTCTAATTCTCTTTGATAATTATATGCTGTATAAAACGCATTTGCTACTTGAATTCCTCTCCAACTATACACATTTGGTTTGATGATGACTTTAGAGGAATTGTTTTCATTTCTTTGAGCTCCTGTTGTATTCCATTTTGTAACGTCTGGTGTAACATTATCATTACTATTATTTTGATTGTATCCTGTTTCAAATTTTCCTACCCAAAATCCATTACTATCAAATGCTACAAACGCTGGATGAGTTAAATATTTATCTTTTGTACTTTCCTTATATACTCCTTTATCTTTTGTTTCAAATTGGATATCAAATACTTCTGTTTCACCTTTATTTCCTTGTATGGTAGAATAAAAACTACTTACATTTGTTAAGTTAGTACCTCCTGAATTGACTGTTGTATATGTATTATAAGTTTCCTCATCATTTTTTAACTTATATTTATATCTTGGGATCCAAACAAAATAACTTTCTATTTCACTTTCTGGTATTTCATCTCCTGGTTGGTAAGTATCTGTTGCTCCATCTTTAAGTATCACTGCATTTGCCCATTTTTTATCTTTGTAACTATACCATGGACTACTTGTATCTATGATATCTGCTTTTTCTACTTTTCCTCCAACTGCTCCTACATATTTGACATCACTAGGTGCTCCATTCGTAATGATGACAACTGGTACTAGTCTTCCATTCATTAAATCTGGGATCGCTCCATTTAATGTATCTTCTTTATATATCTTCTTAAAGTGTAAATAACATTTTGTTTTTGTTGTTGTGATATTGGATAAATATGGTCCCCATCTTTCATTATCCCAATTAATTCTACTTATTTTTTCTCCTGTTGCCATATCTTTACAATAACTACTACTGGTATCTAAACTATATCCTTCTTCTTTTCCTGGAGCTGTCTTTGATATTTTATCTTGACCATTTTCATCTTCTTTATAAAAAGCAAATTCTAAATCTCCGATATCTTGGACTTCTCCTTCTATCATATCTTCATTTTCAACAACTTGAAAACTTGCAAATGTTTTATACAAGAATACTCCTGTGATTAATATCACACAAGCTATTGTAAATAATATAATACTTTTTTGTTTTTTCTTTTCTTCTTTAAATTTCTCTAATTTCATTTAAAAAATCACCATACCTATTTATAATGATTTTATCAATTACCCCCCCCCCAGAAGTCAATTTACACACGTTGGCAATTATTATTTTACTATTGATTTATTTCTTTTAAGTGTGCTATCCTTATTTTAAGGAAGTCATTCGTGGCTAGTGCCTACCACTTTTTTTTTAAAACGAAAGGAGTGGTCATATGAAGAAAAGAATCTTTATTTTACATCTTATGCGATATATTCCTTGTCTAAAAGAAAAAATAGCAAAATATTTACTATTTTAAACTTAATGACAATTTCTTTGATAATCTTTGACTATTTAATGAACAAAAATAGTTCCCTTGATCTGTGTCATAAGTAAGGACATAATCATCTGTCATTTTTTGAGATAAATCTCTTAATAAATTTATTTTTTTCTTTCGATCTTCGTCTTCTAATCTTCCAAACATTCCAATACTAATATCCTTTTGATTCTTATTATGAATTAAATACCAATCACTAATCTCACTTTCAAAATAAGGGTTATGTGTTAATAAAATTTGTTCACGAGGTATTGCAATTCCATCTTTATTAACTATCAAAGGAATTCCATTATTAATATGTAGAAATGATTCATCATTATTTATAACAAAAGTTGATGACACATTTATATCACTACAATGTTCACGTAATGAATCAAATTTACTCTTTCCAATTTCTAATACATCATTAGTTGAATATTGAAAATTGAATTCCAAATATTTCCAATACTGATGTAATAAAACACTGTTTTGTATAATCCATTGATAAAACCTTGTTTCAATTTCCTTACTAGCGTCATTCAAATCTCCACTATATCCGGTTGCTTCACAAAATTGTTTAAATAAAAAGTATAAAGTGAATGGCTCTACCATCCTTTTCCATTTACCAACCAATCGTAATAAAGCATCTAAACTCTGTTTATCTGAAAAATTTATCCCAAGAGCATCAAAAAAATTTGTATTTTGTCCAACCCAATCAAAAAACCTTGTTTGAACTTCTTCACTAACAATAAACCTTGTTTCTTTTTCTTCACTTGCACTAGGCCAATCTCCAATATATCCTGTGGTTTCACAAAATTGTTTAAATAAAGATTTAAATAACTCTAATAAATCGTATGGATTCATAAGTTTTGTCCATTCATCAAGCAATTGTGATGTATGATCTGAACTCTGTTTATCTGAAAAATATATCATATAATCACTCCTTTTTTCTCGCTTTTTTAAAAAGCACTAGTATTATATCTCAAATAGTGATATAATTAAAATACAAATTTTTCATATTAGATATAACTTGCAGTTATATAAGGAGAACATATGAACATTAATTTAGAATTATATAAAACTTTCTATTATGTAGTAAAAAATGAAAGCATTTCTAGAGCATCTAATGAACTTTCTATTAGTCAACCTGCAGTAAGCAAAGCAATTAAAAATTTAGAAGAACAGCTTAACACCAATTTATTTATAAGAAAAAGAGATGGAATGGAACTTACCGAAGCAGGAAGTGTTTTATATAAAAAAATAAAAGATGCAATGGAATTAATATCTTCTGCCGAAAATGATTTAAAAGTTATCACAAGTATGGAAACAGGAATCCTAAACATAGGTGCCAGTAAAACCATACTTCATGAATTTCTGATGCCATATATTAAAGATTTTCATATAAAATATCCAAACATTAATATTAGAATATTTACGAATAAAACATCTGATTTAATTACAAAAGCAAAAATGGGAATTATAGACGTAATATTTACCAATATGCCATTTGAAATTCCCAATAATTTTTCTTCTTCAAAAATGATGGTACTACACGATTGTTTTGTTGCGAATAATTCTTATGAATACTTAAAAAATAAAAAAATGAAAAAAGAAGAACTACAAGAATTACCACTTCTAATTTTAACTAAGGGAACAATTACAAGAATTAGACTTGATGAATACTGTCAAGAAAATGGCCTTGAAATTCATCCTCAAATGGAATTTGGAAGTAATACTTTAATAAAAGAATTTACATTAGCCGGGTTTGGTATTGGAATGTTAACAGAAGAACACATAAAAAAAGAATTAGAAAATAAAGAATTATTTAAACTAAATCTTGATTTACCATTAAAAGAAAAATATTTAGGAATGATATGGAACAAAGATAACAAAAGCCTTGTAGCTGAAAATTTTATAAAATATGTAAAAGATAACATAGCCAAATAATGTTATCTTCTTTTTGTAGGAATTCCTAATATCCTTTTTAAATCTTTATTCAATTCTTCTTCTAACATTTGTTTTAAAACTATATTAAATTGATATGCTTGTTTGGAAATTTCTAAATTGACTTTTAAAGTTGCCGAAATGTGAAAATTTGTTAATGCTTGTTCAAGTGGTGAAAAAACTCGTTTTCCCATGTTTTCATTTTCAATACTTTGAACTACCGTTCCAGCACTACTTTGTAGAGCATTTCTATATCTATTTAATGTTTCAATTCTTTCGCCATTATTAGTAACTATATTTTCTGATTTACCAGTATCTATAGATTGTGGTACATAACCTAAAAATCTTCCTTCTCTATCATAATTTTCAACAAATGTTCGAAATATAAAATCTTTTTTTTGTTTTACTGTATGAATTAAATCTTTTAATACCATTCTAGCATCAAATTGATTATGAGTTATATTATCATTATAATTTGTGGAAGAAATAGATGCAAATTTTTCTTTAGGACTATTTAAACCGTGATCTAATTGGACTAAACAAAAACATGTTTTAAAAAAATCTCCTCTTATAAATGAACTTGTTTTTAATATTATTTTTTCCCAAGGAAATAACTGATACATTTTTCCATTTATTTGAACCAATCCTCTATCAGCTATAATTCTATTTTTATTTTCTAATAAAACTTTCAATATCATAAAGGCAGAAGAGTTTTCATCGATTGGATAGTAAACAGTTCCATCAGTTCTTACTTTTGCAAAATACTTTTTTGTCTCTTCAGTTAAAACTTCTCCTCGTTGAATTCCTAACAAATGAGGCAAATTCCATTTATTAATCTGATAATAAAAATCAAATTTTGAATCATCCGCTAAAAGGGCTGTGTTCATCACAGAAACACTGTTGTTTAAAGAAACTGTATTATCTTTTGTATAAAAAAATTTATACATATCTATACACAATTCTAAATTTTCAAATAAGTTTTTCATTACTTCTTTCATGATTTCATCAGTACTTTTCTTTCCTATTAACTCTTTTGCGTTTGGATAAGAAGAAAGGAAAATATTACTACTTTCATCAACGGTTGTCTTCATCATTTTTGTATTATCATCTTTCCTAATAGTTGTTACAGGAATGCTTTTCCCAGTCGTGTAAGTATTAATTTCTTTAGTATCAGTTACATCTGCTAAATAATATGTCCCATCCATTCTTTGTCTTAAAATTTGTCTTATATTTTTTGATGATTTTCTTTGAAAGTTTTCTTCTAATTGAATATTACTCCCTTTTGATGCTTCAATTAAATGAATTAAAGACGCTTCATCAAATACAAACCTCTTATTAATTTTATTAGCAAGATTTTCTAAATCAGTATCAATTTGAATTTGAAGTCCCATATCAAAACCATATTGTGATGCAGCATTTAAAAATAAAGTTTTTATTTCTTCTTGTGATTTTGTAGCTATTGCCATTTCAATAGACATTTGAAAATGATAATTAGATAATGCTTGAATAATAATTTTACTAAATTTCTTATAAATATTTTCAATAACATCTATTATTTTAGTTTCTTCTTCATCAAAAATTCTGTATGTTTCGAGTTCAGATAGTAAATTATTAGAATTTTGCATAATTTGTTCTTTTAAAAATTCTATATCTATGATCTTTGTACCAAATATTGCTTCTAAAACATCTAAATTGATTTTATTTTCATCGTTCATCATTATTTATCACTTTCCTACAAAGTATTTTCAAATTTGTTATAGTAATACTTGTAGTTTTATTATATCATTATCTTATCAAAATAAAGTATTTTTTAATACTTTTTTAGAAAATTGATCATATAAATTTATTTATGTATCTTTCATAATACGATAATTTTAACTCTTTATTTATCATATTTTATCCGTACTTTAGATAAAAAAAGCATTAAATCTTTATTTAAAAATAAAAATTTAATGCTACAAAAAATCTTAGGCAATTATTAGCATATTAACTTTTTAACCAAAAATAAGACTTATCTCTTCAAAATTTCTTTTTTCAAAACAAAAGTTTCGTCTTTCACTTCTTCTAAAATTTCAGACAATGGTTTATCAATAGATACTTCAATATATTTCTCACAAGATGGAAGATAAACACCTATTGCCTTTAAAGTATACATATTTAAATAAACATAAATTTTTTCAACAGATCCTTTTTTCTTAATATTTAAAATAACTGATATAGCAAATCTTCTTCCCATTTGTCTCATATCTTTAATAGAAATTCCTGCCACTTGTTCAGAAAAGTAAACTTTTCTTTTGTTATGACTATTATAAATCATCGATGGATGATTTTTATCTTCCGCTAATAACCAAATCTTTTGCGAAAAAATACTTTCACAAGTTTCAAAATCTCCTTGAAAAATCATTTTTCTTTCTTCTACATTATATTGTTCAAAATGAGTTTTTTCTTTATCTTCACTATTTCCTAAAGTTATCATTTCATGATCTAAAATTTGATAAATAGAATCAATATTTTTTCCATAATAAAGAGCTTCATTTTGTTGATTTAAAATAAGATAATCTGGATTAATTTGGTTATTTTTAGTGATCTTTTCTACACGATATTTTTCTTCATCAATAATAATCATATATCCTCCTTTTTAAAGCGCATTCTTATTGTATCACTTTTTTCTTTTAAAACAAGCAAAAAGAGAAAATTTTATTTCTCTTTACTTACTGTTTGGTTATTGTTTCCAATACTTGATCCAATATTTAGAAGTTCTAAAGTAGTCAAATCATTCCCTGCCAAATAATAACTAATATTATCTTTGGTCCAAGAAAGTGAATTAGCTCCTAAAGCTCCAATTGTATCACTTACAATTAAGGGATCTCCATAAACAGGAATAATTTCAAATTCATCACTTGCAGATACTTTTTCTTCTACTAAAACAAAGCTTTTCTCGCCACCAAATGTCAATATGACGCGATCTCCAGTATCAGTACTTACTTTGTCACTTTTCTCTAAATAAGTATTACTTGGAATATAAAGAGGATATAAAATATTTTCTAAAGCACCCGTTTCTTCGCTGCAATTACTTCCTTCACATTTTGGTTTTGTATCTTGTTTACAAGTTGTTTCATCTTCACAATCTGAAGTATCATCTTCAGAAATATAATCTTCTAATTGGAAATCATCTTCTTTTAAGCCTGCTTTATAATCAATACTAGTAAAGACAACTTTCATTTTTAAATTATTGTTTTCATCATAAATTTCATTTTTCTTAATATTATTATCTTTATCCAAAGTCACTTTTTGATATTTTAATTCAGGATTATTTGGATAATTTACTGAGGATTCAATCACATAATTTCCATCAACTTCTTCGATTTTTTGTTCTGTATCATTATTGATATCATTAACAATTGCTTTTAGTAAATAAGCTTGACTGGAATTATCTGGCCAATCACTTTGGAATTTAAAGCTTTTATTTAAAGAAGGAGTAATAACATATACAGCATCCTTGTTTCTTAAAATAATTTGTTCATGATTATTGGTTTGATTTACCATGCGCACTTTATAGAAATTATCCTTTAAAAAATCCACTTCTAAACTATAAGTAAAAACTTCTTCACTAGCATAAATTTCCATGTTTCCTTTTAGAGTATAACTTGTTGTATCATTTACTTTTGCAGTAAAGTTTTTAATAATATCTTCACTTTTCTTTTTCCCACAGCCTGATACAAGGAGAAGGACTGATAGGAGTACTACTAATATTTTTTTCAATATTCACCACATTCCTTTTCTATTTAACTATATTTCTGGAAAAAAGAAATATGAATAATATTTTGAAAAAATAACATACTAAAGTTGAAAGGATGGGAAATATGGAAATTATTTTCAAGATCTGCCTTGTTTTTGTAATTATCGGGGCAATCAACTGGGGTCTTATTGGACTTTTAGATTTTAACCTTGTTGATACAATTTTTGAATCAGGTTCTATTATGTCAAAAGTAATTTATACTCTAGTTGGAATTAGTGGTTTGGTTAGCATTGGAATATTATTCCATCATATTGATAATCATCCAATGGAATAAAAACTTATCTTTAAAAAATAAGTTTTTTTTATGGAGTTAAGATGGTACGGAAACCGTAATGAGAAAGCTGACTTCCATGATTACTCACAAATGCCATCACTCCAGCGATTGTTCCATTATTATATGCACCACCGCGTACAAACCATGGGCCAACAGCACATACAAAGAATGCTACATTTGCATTATAACTACTCACATATCTTTTAATTCCAGGCATTTGATCACTAGGCTTAATAAATGCAACATTGTAAAATGGTCCAACTTCTTTTGTAGCATCTCCTAAATAACCTCGTTGATATTCTGTATCTTTTATTTTATGGTCATACAAATCATAATATTTTCGACTTGGCCATTCTTTTCCAGTTGTATTTGAAGTATTATCTTTACAGTCTTCTTCTCCACCATTTGCTGTACAGTAACTATATGGTCCTTTAAATCCTGAATTACTGTCTTTATTTTTTCCACTTGCTGGTGTTTTTGAGTTATCATCCTTTCCTTGCATCACTCCCATAACATACTCTGCTGCTCCTCCATTCATATCATACACTCCACTATAATTTCCTGTCGTACTTGATTCTTTACTTGCTTGATTATAATAATTATTGGAATAGTCTCCATCTATATATAATTTATCTATTGTCTCATATTTATTACATGTTTCATTGGTTTCTGTATATCCACATGTTGGGACATTTTTTGCTGATGAACCTGTGATATAACTTGCCACATTATTGATTCTTATATCACTACAAATACTATCTGTACATCTGCCATATTGACTTTGTGTTAAATAAGCGACGGCTCCCCATTCAGTATTTTTCATCATATGACTTTCTAATTCTCTCTTGTAATTATAACTTGTATAAAAAGCATTCGCTACTTGGATTCCTCTCCAACTATAGACACTTGGTTTTATGATGACTTTTGTTGATTCTTGTGTATTATGTTCTGCTCCTTGTACACTCCAACCACTAGATGTTGCTGGCATAACACTTGAAATATCTTCATTTTGATTATATCCTGTTTCAAACTTCCCTACCCAGAATCCATTACTATCAAAAGCTTCAAAGGCTGGATGAACTATTGATGTTCCTTTACTTAATAATGTTGTATTAACACCTTTCTCTCTTGATCCAAATTCGATTTCAAATGGATGATTTGTTGCTTTATTCCCTACTCCATTTGTTTTTTTCATTTCTTCATATACTTCTGTTACATTCGTTTTATTTCCTAATAATGTTACACCAGAGTAACTATCAAATGTACTTTC
>CANQFE010000009.1 GCA_947598285.1 uncultured Bacilli bacterium | reverse complement strand
TTATTAAAATATGTTGATTTTACCAATAAACAAAATGAAGATTATGAACCAAAAGAAGTGATACCAGAAGATGTGATCGAAAGTTATTTTGTGTGGATACCAAAATATAGATATCAATTGTTTAATTTAGGAGAATATTCACAAGCAGCAGATTTAGGAAATATACAATCAAGTTCAAGTGTTCCAAATAATAATCAAGAAATTAAAATCAAATTTGGAGATTATAATACAGTAAATGGATATAAAGAATGTGAAACACCAACAACAAGTAATAATGGAAGTTGTAAAATAGGAGATTACATGACTCATCCAGCTTTTAAAGCATTTGAAGGATCAACAGGATTTTGGGTCGGAAAATTTGAAACAGGATACTTAGGAGCAAAGAATGAAAGTGAAGCTCAAGTAAATAAAGAAGAACCATCAAAAATCATCATAAAACCAAATGTATATAGTTGGAGAGGAATCAATGTATCAAATGCCCATTTAAATAGTTATAACTATCAAAGAGATAATTTAGAAAGTCATATGATGAAAAACAGTGAATGGGGAGCAGTAGCTTATTTAACCAATTCAAGGTATGGAAGATGTAATGGAGTAAGTTGTTCAGAAGTAAGAATGAATAATAGTCAAAACTATGTCACAGGAGCAAGCAATAAAAATGAACCAACCTGTGGATATACAGGAACAAATGAAGGATGTAATCGTTACGAAGATGCAAGTTTAACAGGAGATACTACAAATATAAATAATTATTTTAATGTGGCAAGTCAAATATCAAGTACTACAGGAAACTATACAGGAATCTATGATATGGCAGGAGGGTCTTGGGAATATGTGATGGGCGTGATGCAAGGAGGAGAACAAGATAAAAATCCAGCAAGTGGAAGAAATGATACATATAATTCAGAATTTAATGGAGCATTTACGTGTCCAACCTGTGAGAAAATTAATGAAACTATAACATCCAAAACAAATGGAAAAAATTGGCCAGATGCAAAATATTATGATTTGTATGATTATAAAACAACAAGCGATGAGTACCAACGAGGTCATTTAGGAGATGCTACAAAAGAATTTGGACCATTCTATTCCGTAGGTTGGACAAAAACAGATGGTTCTTATAGCACAAGACCTGTTGGAAGTTACAATGCCGATACAGCGTACTTTGTGTATTCTAGAGCCCCTTGGTTCATACGTGGTGGATCTGAGCCTGACGGTGCGGAAGCAGGAGTTAGTGCATTTAGTAGCGACTATGGGAGTGCGGATAGCGGTCGTAGTTTTCGAATTATTCTTACACCAATCAACTGAATACTTTTCCTTGCGTATTAAAAAAATATTTTTTATAATAAATGCAAGGTGAATTTAAAATGAATCTTTATGGTTATACCAAAGAAAATTTAGAAGCATATTTTGAATCAATTGGTGAAAAAAAATTTAAAGCAACTCAAGTGTTTGAATGGCTTTATCAAAAGAAAATTACTACAATAAATGAAATGTCAAATCTAAAAAAAGAATTAAGAGAAAAACTAGCTAATGAGTTTGAATTAAATCTTCCTTCCCTTATCAAAAGACAAGTGGATGTTGATGTGGAAAAATATTTATTTGAATTAAAAGATCAAGAACACATTGAAGCTGTTTTAATGCGTCATGATTATGGCCTTAGTATCTGTGTTTCTTCAGAAGTTGGATGTAACATGGGTTGTCGTTTTTGTGAATCAGGCCGGATAAAAAAAATAAGAAATCTTGAAACTTCAGAAATGGTTGGCCAAGTGTTAGCAATTGAAAAAATCATTCAAGAAAGAATTGATTCAGTCGTAATTATGGGAATAGGTGAACCTTTAGATAACGAAAAAAATGTAATGAATTTTATTCGGATTATTAATGATGCGAAAGGACTTCAAATCGGAGCTCGCCATATCACTCTTTCCACTTGTGGTATTGTTCCTAAAATAGAAAAATTAATTGATTTTCCTATTCAGATTAATTTAGCCATTTCTCTTCATGCTCCCAATGATTCCCTAAGAAATCAACTCATGCCAATCAATAAAGCTTATCCAATCAAAGATATTATCAATGTTGTAAAAAAATATATTGCTAAAACGCATCGTCGTGTAACAATTGAATATATTTTATTAAGAAATGTGAATGATTCCATTTCTGATGCAAAAGAACTTGCCAAGCTTTTAAGAGGAATGAATGTATATGTGAATTTAATTCCTTATAATGAAACCAATCATATTGAATTTAAAAAAAGTAAAAAAGAACAAATCAATGCATTTTATGATACCTTAAAAAAGGAGCATATATCCGTGACTGTAAGAAGAGAATTTGGAAGTAATATTTCTGCTGCTTGTGGGCAATTAAGAAGTAAGAAAGAAGAAGAAAATAATTAAAACTCTTTCTTTTTTTAATGTAAATGCATAGTAAATATAATGTAAAGACATAGATTTTAAAATCAGAGAATTCGGCGATATGAAATATTAGAATAGACGAAAAGAAATTTTTTTGATATGCTTATTATAGTAACAAAGAGGTGAAACATGAAATCATATTATTTAACAGATGCAGGAAAGGTACGAAGTCATAATGAAGACTCTGTTACCATTGTAAAAAATGCAAGTAAAGAATATTTACTGATGGTTGCTGATGGAATGGGTGGACATCGCGCTGGAGAAGTCGCATCAAGTCTTGCTGTAACTCATTTTGGCAAGCGTTTTTCCTCAATTAGTTCAATCGGGTCAAAATTAGATGCTGTAAATTGGTTAAATGATAATGTTAGTGAAATAAATGAAGCAATTTTAGAATATGCGAATCATCATTTTGATTCAACAGGCTTAGGAACCACATTAGTTTTAGCTTTGCTCACGAAAGATTATTTGATTTTTGGAAATATTGGCGATTCTTCTGGTTTTGTATGGAAAAATAAAAAACTTCATAAAGTCACGAAAGACCATACTTTAGTAAATTTACTAGTAGAAGCTGGAAACTTAACGGAAGAAGAAGCTAAAAATCATCCAAAACGAAATGTTTTGATGAAAGCCCTTGGCGCAGGTGAACAAATTGATATGGATATTTTTGATGTTGAAAGAAATGTCGATGGTATTTTCCTTTGTAGTGATGGCCTTACTAATATGTTAACTCAAGAACAAATTGAAAAAGTATTAGAAGAAGAAATTCCCTTAGAAGAAAAAGTAAGACTATTAATTCGTAAGTGTAATGCCAGAGGTGGAAACGATAATATTTCTATTGCCTTTTTAGATATGAGAAGTGAGAGTGACGAAAAATGATAATGAAAGGACAAAAAATAAGCGATCGTTATCAAATTATAAAAGCCATTGGTGAAGGTGGAATGGCTAATGTTTATCTTGCCTATGATACAATTTTAGATCGTAATGTAGCGGTAAAAGTATTAAGAGGAGATTTAGCGGGCGATGAAAAATTTGTTCGTCGTTTTCAAAGAGAAGCATTATCTGCTAGTAGTTTAACTCATCCTAATATTGTTGAAGTCTATGATGTTGGTGAAGATAATGGTCAATACTATATCGTTATGGAATACGTAGAAGGGAAACACTTAAAAAACTTAATCAAAAAACGAGGGCGACTTACAATTAGTGAAGTCGTAGATATCATGCTCCAAATTACGGATGGTATGAGTGTGGCCCATGATTCTTACATCATTCATCGTGACATTAAACCACAAAACATTATGATTTTAGAAAATGGTTTAGTAAAAATCATGGACTTTGGAATTGCAATGGCCATGAATTCTACTCAATTAACTCAAACTAACTCAGTGATGGGAAGTGTTCACTATTTACCTCCTGAACAAGCTAATGGCAAAGGCGCAACTTTACAAAGCGATATTTATTCTATGGGGATTGTTATGTATGAACTTTTAACAGGTTCTCTTCCTTATAAAGGCGATAATGCCGTAGAAATTGCTTTAAAACATTTAAAAGAACCACTTCCATCCATTCGAACAATTTTACCAAATATTCCTCAAAGTATTGAAAATATTATTATTAAATCAACTGCTAAAAATCCAAAAAATCGTTATGTAGATGCAAGAGAAATGCATAATGATTTATTAACGTGTTTGGATGAAAAAAGAGTAAATGAAGAAAAAATAACTCTTCCTTATCCTGAAGTATTAGAAGATAGTAAATTAAAAGCAGTGAAAAAAGTCAAAAAAGAAGATGCACCTTCCGAAAAGAAAAAAGAAGAAAAAAAGGAGGAAAAAGAAGAAATTTTGGCAAAGCAAATCACGAAAAACGATTTAAAAAAGCAAAACAAGTTACTAATTATCTTAGCATCAATTTTTACAATCCTAGTCGTAGCAATTACAACCATTGTAATATTAATTCCCTCTTTAACAACCAGTCGTGAATTAAATATTCCTGATGTGACAGGTTACTCTGTAGAAGATGCTTTAAAAACATTGCAAGATGCTGGTTTTAAAGTAGCAAGTGATCAACAAAAAATTGCCTCAGAAGAAATTGAATTTGGTAAAGTCGTAAAAACAAGTCCTCTTGCTAATACAAAAAGAACCAAAGGAACCGAAGTAACTTTATGGGTGAGTGAAGGGGATACTAAGATTACCTTAGAAGATTATACTGGTTCAAATTATCTTGAAATTAAAGGAAAATTAGAAACCTTAGGAGTTCAAGTTTTAGTTGAAAAAAGAGATACTGATAACGAAGAAGATCAAGAAAATATCATTTTAGATCAAAGTCCAAAAGCAGGTGAAAAAGTATCAAAAGGTGATTATGTCACACTATATATTCCAAATGTTGACAAATATCCAGATTTTACAAATGGCTCTTACCATTATGAAGATGTTGTAGAATATCTAAAAAAATATAACGTAACAGTAAATAAAGTTGAACAAGAAAGTAGTCGTACAGCAGGAATAGTGATCGGTCAAAGTCGCGAGAAAGGATCTCGAATTGTAAATGGGACTTCAATTACAGTAACTGTTGCCAAGAAAAAAACATCTGGAAGCACAGAAAATTCTGATGACGACGAAGATGACGATGGTGTATGTGATGGTCAATTCTGTTAAAGGAAAAATCATTAAGCAAATTAGTAATGCTTATTCTGTCTTAGGAAAAGATAAAATTTATATTTGTACTCCAAGAGGACGTTTCCGAAAAATGAAAATGACACCTTTAATAGGAGATGAGTGCCTCATTGATGAAAAGAATAATTACATTTTAGAAATAGAGCCTCGAAAAAATGAATTAAAACGTCCAAGTGTTGCCAATGTTGATGTAGGCCTTATCGTTGTTTCAATGGTGAAACCTGATTTTGATTCACTTTTGTTAGATAAAGAAATAACGAGTATTATACTTGCAAATGTAACTCCTATGATTTGTTTTACGAAATTAGATTTAATGACCAAAGAAACGAAAAAAGAATATCAAAAAATAAGAAACTATTATGATTCAATTGGTATTTTAACTTTTGATAATCAGCATCTTTCCCTTTTAATAAAAAAATTACAGGGCTTATTTGTTGTATTAACTGGTCAAAGTGGTGCCGGCAAAAGTACCTTATTAAATCGAATTGATCCGAAATTGCAAATTAAAACAGATGAAATTTCGGAAAGCTTGAATCGTGGAAAACATACAACGAGACATACAGAAATCTTTTTTACCCAAAAAATTGCTTTTTGTGATACTCCGGGTTTTTCTAGTCTAACTTTTACCAATCAAGAAGAAGAACAAATAAAAAAAGCTTTTCAAGAATTTTCAAGTTATTCTTGCCCTTTTAGAGATTGCAAACATTTAAAAGAGCAAGTATGTGGCGTAAAAAAAGCTGTAGAAGAAGGGAAAATTTTATCCTCACGATATGAATCATATCAAAAAATAATGAAGGAGTGTCAAAAATGAAAGTATCAGTTTCATTTTTAAAAAGTAATTGTTCCCAAGAGGAAACAATCAAAAAAATTAATCAAACATCATGCGATTATTTACATGTTGATTTAACAGATGGTATCTTTGCTGGTGAAAAAAACTATGACATTTTGTTAATGAAAGAGCTATTAAAACAAAATCAAAAACCTTTAGATATTCATTTTATGATCGAAAACCCAAATGAAGAATTATCTGCTTTTCTCGATCTAAATGTTTCATTTTATACTCTTCCAATTGAAATACCTAATATTTTAGAAAAAATAAATTTTTTAAAACAAAATCAAAAAAAAGTAGGTTTAGCCATCTCACCAGATACCAAAATAGAAGAAATAAAAAAATATATCAACCAAATTGATTTGGTTTTATTAATGAGCGTGTATCCAGGTTTTGGGGGGCAAAAGTTTTTAGAAAAAACCAGCACTCGTCTGAAAGATTTAATCAAAATAAGAAAAGAAACAAACGCATCTTTTTTAATTGAAGTGGATGGTGGAATCAATAAAGAAACCATTCAATATGTAAAAGAAGCAGATATTGTAGTATCTGGTTCCTATGTATGTTGTAACGATAATTATGAAAATCAAGTCAAAAGTTTAAAAGAGTAACATTGTTTAAAACTTAACCATTCATGGTTATATGAATACCAAAAATGTAGTTTATAATTATATTGAGTGGTGAAAAAACAACTAGTTATGATTTGACTAGTTGTTCTGGTTCATAGCTATTTGTTAAAAAAATTAAATCACCTGGTTTACAATTTAAATATTTGCAAAAATCTTCAATGTATTTAAATGAAATAGAAGCAGTATCACCGCGAATGATACGATTTAAATTTCTTGAAGTCATATTCATTTGTTGACATAACCAGTATTTGCTTTTATTATTCTTTTTTAACAAAGGTTCAATCGCAAGTCGTACCATATTTCACCACCTTTGTCTAAATTGTACCGAATAGAACACTTAGAAATAAGGTATCTTTATTACCTATAAGTGATGAAATAAAAGAAAAAAGCCTTTCGGCTTTTTTTATGCAACTTTTTTTGCTTCACGCGCACTTAAAACTACTTTTTTTCCATTAATTGTTTTCTTTTGCAAATTAGGTTTTTGAACTCTTTTAGTTGCATTTAATGCTTTACTTCTAGAATTTACAGTCAAAGGTTTTTTGGTTGATATATTTTTTGCCATTTTCTTCACCTCGCTCTTTCTTTTCTTTAAAAATTTTAACAAAATTCATTATTAAAGTCAATCATTTTTCTTGTGAAAAGAAAGTGATAAAATGAATCCAGATAAAGGGAACTTTATAAAATAAAAAAGATACGTTTGATTTGCGAGAAATCAAATGCTTTCCATGATTGTTAGAAGCATCTAATTTTTTCAAACATATTTAGCAACTATTAAAATAACCAACTTATGTCAATTGACTTCTGGGGGGGGGGTAATTGATAAAATCATCATAAATAGGTATGGTGATTTTTTAAATGAAATTACAGAAATTTAAAGAAGAAAAGAAAAATCAAAAAGTAATAATACTATTTACGATAACTTGTGTATTATTAATCACAGGAGTTTTCTTATATAAAACGTTTGCAACTTTTCAAGTAGTAGAAAATGAAGATCTTATCAATGGAGATGTAAGTGATCCCGGAGATATTTATTTTGTATTCTATAAAGATAATCAATTAACCAAAGAAATGCCTCAAAAAGGAACAGGATATGCTTATGATTATGAAAAAAGTCATTGTGAAGTTCCAGGAAAAGAAGAAAGTAAAGCTATACCATACTTTGATAGTATTGATTGGAGTATCACAGTAAGGGAAATGACAGAAAGACCAACAAAATGTACAATTTATTTTTATCAAGGATATCAAGAAGATATATTAAAAGGAACAGATCCAGTGTTAGAAAGACCACTCATACCAGTACATATCGATGAAAAAGGCAAAGTAACGAAAGCCGATCCAGGTAAAGAATGGTATAACTATGAAAGAAAAGAATGGGCGAATGCAGTGATACTAGTAGATGAAACAAAGCAATATGAAATAGATCAAGAAATCGAAGAAAAAGATATAGAAAGTTATTTTGTATGGATCCCAAGATATCGATATCAATTAAAAGAAAGTGAAGCAACATTTAACAGTTATAATTCTCTCATGAATGAAGAAACATATATGCTTCAAAATGTCGAAGAATTTTATCAAAAAATACTAGGAGGGAACAAAGGAAAAAATGAAACCTTTGAAATAGAATTTGAAAACATAACAGAAACACCAAGCAATGATAATACACAATATGGCTGGTTAACACATCCAGCTTTTACTGCATTTAATAGTAATGGATTCTGGGTAGGAAAATTTGAAACAGGTTATAATCAAAATAGTGATACTAATCTTCCAATTGCTGACACATCAAGTTGGACCAAAGTAAATGCAGAAAATACTAGCAATACGAATAAAGAAGAACCAACAAAAGTCATCATTAAACCAAATGTATATAGCTGGAGAAATATTAATGTATCAAATGCCTTTTATACATCATATAATTACAAACGAGAATTAGAAAGTCATATGATGAAGAATACCGAATGGGGAGCAGTAGCTTATTTAACTCAAAGTAAGTATGGAAGATGCAATGGTTCAACTTGTGAAGAAGTAAGAATCAATAACAATAGTAATTATATTACTGGATATAGTGCGAAAAGTGCCCCAACAGTAGGATATGGAGCATACAATGATTTGGAAAATACATCTTTAAATCAAGATGGAGATAATGGATATCATTATGGTAGTGGTAATGCCTCTAAACAAGAGTCAAGTACCACAGGAAACTATACAGGAATTTATGATATGAGTGGTGGATCCTGGGATTATGTGATGGGAGTGATGCAAGCTACACAAAATAATAAAGTACCTACAACTGGACCAAATTCTACACAAAACTCAGGATTTAATGGACCTTATTCAAATGATTCAAATAATGGAAGTAAAACAGATGGAAAGCCTTGGCCAAGTAGTAAGTATTATGATTTATATGAATATCATGCATCAAATCAAGAATACCAAAGAGGAACATTAGGAGATGCAACAAAGGAAATGGGCCCATTTTACAAGGTATCTTATAATAATGGATCTACAATAAGACACATAGGAAGTTATAATGCCGACTTAGCAGACTTTGTAAATTCTGTTGGGGCATGGTTCATCCGTGGGGCAGCTTATTCACGAGGAACGGATACAGGAGTTGGTTCATTTGGTGCTGGACTTGGGAATGAAAGTAGCGAGCATAGTTTTCGTGTTATCTTAACACCTTAATCAATTTTTGTTTTAATTAATGGTAGTTAATAGTTTACCTTTATCTTAGAGAAAAATAAAAAATAATTCTTTTCAAATAATTCATAAAAATTCAAAAAATATCATAGCCAATCAACTCGTTCAGTGATATACTTAATATACAAGGTGGGTGATAGCATGTTTGTACCATTGAAAGTAACAACAGATTATTCTATGTTACAAAGTATGATTACTATCCCCAAACTTCTTTCTTTTTTACAAAAATATCAAATAAAAGCTTGTGGTATATGCGATAAAAATTTATTTGGTATCATGGAATTTTATGATACCATGATGCAAAATCAAATCACACCCATAATTGGCTTAGAAGTTAAAATTGATTTTACTACATTTTATCTTTATGCTCGTAATTATCGGGGGTATCAAGCATTATTACATTTGAGTGAATTAAGTGAAAAAAATGAATTAACTTTACAAGAAATTGAAACGAATCAAACTCATCTAAACGTTGTTTGCCCATTTTATGAAGCTAAAGATTTTACCAAATACCAAACGATATTCACACATTTTTATTTAGGATATACCTCCGAATACGAAAAAAATAATGCTCTTATTTTAACACCAAATATTGTTTTTTGCCCTGATATCAAAGCATTTACAAGAAGTGATGCCGCATCTCTTCCAATTTTAAAAGCGATTGATTTAAATGAATCTGTAAAATTATTAGAACCTAAAAATGAAGAAAAAAATACTTTCGAATATTATCTAAATGATAAAGACTATTGGGAAGAAGATATTGAATCTTTTATCAAAACTTGTCATGTTGAAATTCCTAAACAAAATCAATATATTCCCAAATTTCAAGAAGAAAAAGATTCCAAAACTTATCTGATATCATTAGCTAAAAAAGGATTAGAAAAACGATTAGGTGGCATTTATCAAGAAGAATATCTAAACCGCTTAAAATATGAATTATCAGTCATTGAAAAAATGGGTTTTGCTGATTATTTTTTAATTGTTTATGATTATGTAAGATATGCCAAAACAAACGGAATCTTAGTAGGTGCAGGCCGTGGAAGTGCTGTTGGGTCTTTAGTAAGTTATTGTCTAGGAATTACGAACATTGATCCTTTAAAATATCACTTACTTTTTGAAAGATTTTTAAATCCCGAACGAATTACTATGCCAGATATTGATATTGATTTTGAAGAGGAAAGAAGAGATGAAGTTGTTTCTTATGTCAAAAATAGATATGGCTCTAATTGTGTTGCCAATATTATGACCTTTGGAACTTTAAAGAGTAAATTAGTATTAAGAAGTGTTGGTAAAGCACTAGAAATAAACCAAAATGTTTTAGACTCATTTGTAAATAAAATTGATGCTAAACTTTCATTAAAAGAAAATCTAACCAAAGAGGATGTTCGTTATTATGTAAATCAAAATAAAGATATCAAAAAATTATATGAAGAAAGTTCCAAAATCGAAGGTCTTAAAAAACATATTTCCACTCATGCTGCAGGCGTTGTGATTTCTAGTGTTCCTTTAAATACTTTAATTCCCGTTCATTATAATGGCGAAGAACTTTTAACAGGAATTACAATGAACTATTTAGAGGAATTAGGCCTTTTAAAAATGGATTTTTTAGCTTTAAGAAATCTTACAATCATGAAAAATGTTTTAAAATTAATTGAAACACATACAAATAAAACATTACAATTAAATCAAATTGATTTAAATGACCCAAAAGTGTTACAATTATTTACGGATGCAAATACGATAGGGATTTTTCAATTTGAAAGCGAAGGAATGAAAGGTTTTTTAAGAAAATTAAAACCATCACAATTTTTAGATCTTGTTTCAGCCATCGCTCTTTATCGTCCTGGTCCAATGGAAAATATTGACTCTTTCATTAAAAGAAAAGAAGGCAAAGAAAAAATTAATTATTATCATGAAGACTTAAAACCAATTTTAGAAGAAACGTATGGAATTTTAGTGTATCAAGAACAAATTATGCAAATCTTAGTAAAAATGGGTGGATTTTCTTTTGCTGAAGCTGATAATATAAGAAGAGCAATGAGTAAAAAGAAAAAAGAAATCATCTTAGAAAGTGAAGAGCGTTTTTTAAAAGGAGCAATAAAAAACGGCTATTCAAAAACTTTAGCAAGTGAAATTTTTGCGTTAATTTTAAAATTTGCAAACTATGGCTTTAATAAATCGCATTCTGTATCTTATGCATATATTGGGTATCAAATGGCTTATTTAAAATGTTATTATCCTATTTTTTTCATTGCGAATCTTTTAAATATGAATGTAGATGGGCTTCAAAAAACAATGGAATATATTGCTATGGCCAAAAAAATGAACATCAAAATATTACCTCCTGATATCAATATTTCTACAACAAAATATGAATTAGAAAATAATTCTCTACGAATGCCATTTACCATTTTAAAAAATCTAGGAGAAGAAGCCTCAAGAACAATCACTTTAAAAAGAGGCGAAAAGCCTTTTAGCGATTTCTTTGACTTTGTCGCACGTTCTTATGGCAAAAGCATTACCAAAAAAACTATTGAAACATTAATTAAAGGTGGTGCTCTAGATTCTTTTACAACGAATCATAATGCCTTAAGAGCCAATCTAGATGCCGCGATAAACTATGCAACTTTAGCAAGTGATTTAGAAGAAAATTTTATTACTAAACCAAATTTTATTGAGATTGAAGAAGAAACCAAAGAAGAAAAACGAAAAGAAGAATATGAGAGTTTTGGATTTTATATCTCAAATCATCCCGCTAGTAAATACCTAGATTCTCATTTAATGAAATTAGAACATATCAAAAGTCATTATGATGAACATGTTGAATGTGTTGTTCTATTAGAAAAAATAAAAGAAATCACAACCAAAAATGGGGATGCTATGGCCTTTGTCACGGCAAGTGATGAAACAGATACAGGAAATTTTGTGGTATTCTCTGCAACAATGCAAGATTTAAGAAAAGTAAAAATTGGTGATATTCTTCATATTAAAGGTCGGGTAGCTAGAAGATTTTCCGATTATCAAATTAACGTAAATAAAATAGAAAAAATAGAAGCGAAAGGAGTATCTTAAATGAAAGAAGATGTTGTAAGATTTTTAGATAGTATTTCATTTACAGAACCAAAAGAAGGATTAGAAAACCTTGAAATAGAAAAAGTATTATTTCATAAAAAAGAAAAATCATATGAAGTTATCATGCATCAAGAAAATGTCTTGCCCTTTGAACAAGCTAGCTCTCTTCTTTTAGCATGCCAAAATAAAATTCATGGCCAAGACGAGTGTCATATTACTTTTCATTATGATTTAATTACGGAAGAAGATAAATTAGATTATTTGTCCCATTTATGTGAAATTTATAAAGTAAAAAAACCTTCTTTAGGAAGTGTTTTGGATGGTCAAAAAGAATTCCTTGACCATAAAATTATTTTTGAAGTAGGCAATAAAACGGAAGAAGAAACCATGAAAGAAGAGTTCCCTTATTTAGAAAAAGATTTTTTAATGTATGGGCTCGGAGTATATACTTTTGCAGTGAAAATGAATGAATCTCTTCGCAAAAGTGTTCAAGAAGAAATCCTTTCTTCCAAAAACGAAACCAAAATAGTTTCAATTGAACCTCAAAAAATAGAGGGAAATATCATTTTAGGAAAAGAAATAACCAAAGAAGCAACAGTGATTCAAAATATTATGGGTGATACCAAAAACGTTGTTTTAGAAGCATATATCTTTGGTATTGACACGTTAGAAAGAGATACAATTAATATTATTACTTTAAAAATTAGTGATAAAACGAATTCAATTCTTGCAAAAATTTTTAAAAAAGATAAAAAAGAATATCAATCTATTTTAAAAAGCTTAAAAGAAGGGAATTGGTATCGCTTTGAAGGAAATGTTGAATATGATAACTTTGCGAAAGATTTGGTTTTAGCAATTCGAAATTTAGAAAAAATGGATTCCAAAGATGATGTCATCAAAGATGATGCCGAAATACCTCGGATTGAACTTCATGCTCATACGATGATGAGTGCAATGGATTCCGTGGTTCCTTATGAAGAAAAAGACCCCCGAAACATTGTAAAATATGCAATTAAAATGGGTCATAAAGCCGTCGCGATTACAGATCATAACTGTGTTCAAGCATTTCCTGAAATCTTTCATACAGTCAATGCTTATAATAAAGGAAAAGAAGGAAATGATCGCTTTAAAGTGTTATATGGAGCCGAATTAAATATTGTCAATGATGATATTGATTTAATTTTTAATTCCAAAGAATATCATTTATTAGAAGATACATTTGTTGTTTTTGATACAGAAACAACAGGCTTTTATGCTGGATCAGATCAAATGATTGAAATTGGTGCCGTAAAAGTTCAAAATGGCAAAATCATAGATCGCTTTGATGAATTAATTGATCCCCATCGTCCCATTCCTAAAAAAATTACCGAACTAACTTTTATTACGGATGAAATGGTTTCAGGAAAAGATAATGAAGAAAATGTCACTAAAAGATTTTTAGATTGGGCTCAAGACCTTCCTATGGTCGCTCATAATGCTAAATTTGATATTTCCTTCATGAAAGCAGCTTGTAATAAATATAATTTAAAAGAATTTAATGCCACAGTAATTGACACCATGTCTCTTGCACGTTTACTTCATCCAGAATGGCCAAATCATAAATTACAAACTTTAACGAAAAGACTTGATGTTCCTTGGGATGAAGAAAAACATCACCGTGCTGATTATGATGCTGAAGGAACAGCTTTATGTTTTTACAAAATGAGTAAAACTTTATCGGATCGAAATATTACAACCACCACTGAACTTTTAGAAGATATTGATATGGAATCTTTAGTTCGCTTTGCTTTTCCTTTTCATGCCACTGTTCTTGTTCAAAATAGAGAAGGCTTAAAAAATCTTTTCAAAATCATTTCTCTTGCTAATACAAAATATCTATATAAAAATGAACAGCCAAAAATTCCTCGAAAAGAAGTGGAAGCTTTAAGAAAAGGATTGCTAATTGGCTCAGGTTGTATTCATGGTGAGATTTTTGATAATGCTGGAAGTAAAGAAGATGAAGAACTAGTCAATATGATGAATTTTTATGATTACATTGAAGTTCAACCAATTTCTGCTTTCACCCATTTAATTGGCTCTGGGTCAAAATTTATCGATCAAAAAAGCGCAATAGACCATTTAAAAAGAATTATTCGGGTTGCCAAAGAAGCTGGAATTAAAGTTGTCGCGACTGGCGACGTTCATCATTTAACGAAAGAAGATAAAATTTATCGGGAAATCATTGTTCATCAAAAATTCAATGGCAAACTTCATCCTTTAAATCGCAAAGGCTTAGAAATTCCTGATATGTCCTTTAAAACAACCAAAGAAATGTTAGAAGAATTTTCCTTTTTAACTGATGAAGATGCTTATGAAATAGTTGTCACAAATCCGAATAAAATTGCTGATCAAATCGAAGAAGTAGAAGTAATTATGAATACTCACGGAATTCCTTTCGCTCCTCGTATTGAAAACTCTCAAATGATTGTAACGGATATGGTTTATCAAAAAGCCTCTGAATGGTATGGGGATCCTTTACCATATCATATTGAAGAGCGAATTGCCCTAGAACTTTATGGAGCTCCGTTTATTGAAGCGGTCAAAAAAAATGCGCAAACGAAAGAAGAAGCAGTCGTTTATAAAAGACTTCACGATGTTGTCATAAAAGGACCTGATGCAGTTCAAAAAGAAATTGCCCTAAGTTTAGAAGACAACGAAGAACTTACCGAAGAAGATCGCTTAAAAGAAGCTAAGAATAAAATGACCGCGATTATTGGAGCCAACTTTGATGTCATTTATCTAATTGCGCAAAAACTTGTGAAACATTCTAATGATGAAGGCTTTTTAGTAGGTAGTCGTGGTTCTGTCGGCTCAAGCTTTGTCGCTAATTTAATGGGAATTACAGAAGTAAACTCTTTGGCCCCTCATTATCGTTGTCCAAATTGTAAAGCAAGTTATTTTGAAGATGAAAAGAATGAACCATTAGGAAATACTTATAAATGTGGCTATGATTTACCAGATAAAGTTTGTCCTAACTGTGGGCAAAAACTTCAAAAAGAAGGGCATGATATTCCTTTTCAAACTTTCTTAGGATTTAATGCTGATAAAGTTCCTGATATTGATTTAAATTTTTCGGATTTGAATCAAGCAAGCGCTCATGAATATACCAAAGTTTTATTTGGTGTAGATAATGTTTACCGAGCTGGAACCATCGGAACTGTTGCCGAGAAAACAGCATATGGTTATGTCAAAGGATATTGTGAAGATAAAAATATTATCATGCGTAATATTGAAGTAGAACGTCTTGCCATTGGTTGTACGGGATGCAAAAGAACGACTGGTCAACATCCTGGAGGAATTGTTGTTATCCCAGGATATATGGAAGTTTTTGATTTCACTCCATTTCAATATCCTGCCGAAGATCCGACAAGTGCTTGGCGTACCACTCACTTTGATTATCATGCCATTGATGAATGTGTTTTAAAACTAGATATTTTAGGCCATACGGATCCAACTCAATTACGAATGATTCAAGATTTAACTGGTGATGATATTACGAAAGTTCCTTTAGATGATAAAGAAACCATGTCTATTTTTACAAGTACGAAAGCATTAGGAGTAACAAAAGAACAAATTATGTGTGATACCGGTACTCTTGGGGTTCCCGAGTTTGGTACAGGTTTTACAATTCAATTGGTAAAAGATACGAAACCAACAACATTCGCTGAATTAGTTAAAATTGCTGGACTTGCTCATGGAACAGATGTATGGCTTGGTAATGCTCAAGAACTCATTCAAAAAAATGTCGTTCCTTTTAGTAAAGTTATTGGCTGTCGTGATGATATTATGGTTGAACTTATTTATGGTGGTCTAGAACCATTTAAAGCTTTCAAAATAATGGAATTTGTAAGAAAAGGAAAAGCAAGTAAAGATGCATCTACATGGGCTGAATATAAAGAAATTATGGAAAAAGCAAAAATACCAGAGTGGTTCATTAATTCCTGTGCTAAAATCAAATACATGTTTCCCAAAGCTCATGCTGCGGCCTATGTTATGAGTGCCTTTCGGATTGCCTGGTATAAAGTTCATAAACCTTTAGTATATTATGCAACTTATTTTTCCACTCGGCTTACTGATTTCGATATTGATGCGATGGTCAAAGGATATGACGCGATTAAAACTAAAATAATTGAACTTCAAAACAAAGGCTATGATATGACCAATAAAGATTCTGCTGTATTAGAAACTTTAAAAATAGCTTTGGAAGCAAGTGCTCGCGGAATTAAATTTAAAAATATTCATTTAACCAAAAGCGATGGCAATAACTTCATTATGGAAGAAAGTGAGAATGCTTTGATTCTTCCTTTTAGAGCATTGGATGGTTTAGGGGATGCTGTAGCAACAAAAATTATTGAAGAACGAAACGAAAAAGCCTTTTATAGCGTAGAAGACTTTCAAAATCGCGGTAAAGTAAATCAAACAACCATCGATAAAATGAGAATGATGGGTATTTTTGAAGGAATGCCCGAAACAAGTCAATTAAGTTTATTTTAAAAAACTAGAATTTTCATAAAAAATTTCAAACAGATCAATTTTTCTTGAACTTCAAATTTAACTATGCTAAAATACATATAGTTTTGATGTGAGGAGGTTATACCTATGGCAAAAAATGAAAACAGACAATTTTTCGGTTTGAAGTGTTCTCGGTGTGGTAAACAAATAAGACCAACAATCAAAAACAAAAAGAATACTCCAGATAAAATGCAATTCAATAAATATTGTCCTACTTGTCATCAAGTAACTGTATTTAAAGAAACAAAACTTGGAAAATAGGAAGGTGAAAATCCATGAATATGAATATTAATGATATTAAAAATGGAATGACAATTATTATTGATGGAAATCTCTGTCAAATAATGGAATTCCAACATGTAAAACCTGGTAAGGGAAGCGCTTTTGTCAGAATGAAACTAAAGAATTTAAGAACGGGAGCCGTTGTCGAAAATTCTTATAATACAAACATAAAAATTGAACGCGCGCGCATCGATCGTATGCCAATGCAATTTTTATATAACGATGGATCTTCCTATGTCTTTATGAATACGGAAACTTATGATCAAGTAGAGGTTCCAGAAAGTAAATTAGAAAACGAAAAAAAATTTCTAAAAGAAGGTTTGGAAATTCAATTAGATTATTATGAAGGAGAATTATTAGGAGTTACATTACCTGAAAAAATTGAATTTGAAGTCATAGAAACAGAGCCTGCTGTAAAGGGAAATACAACAAATAATGCCATGAAAGATGCCAAAATTGAAACAGGTTATACTGTGAAAGTCCCTTTATTTATCAATCAAGGAGAAAAAATTATTCTTTCCACAAGTGATGGTAAATACTCATCAAGAGCATAAAGAAACAAGAACTGTTTCTTTTTTTATGGTATACTTAAAGAAGGATGTGAAAAAAATGGATGTTTTATCAAAAAAAGAAGAAAAAATATTTCAAAATGCTGTTTTCTTTTCAAAAGACAATTTAGGAATTGAAAAGGATGATTCCAAATGTATTGACTGTGGAGAGTGTCAAAATACTTGTAATCGATTATGCCAAATTAAAATTAAGGAACATCCTGAAAATTGTCTAGCTTGTGGTCAATGTATTTTAACTTGTCCAACAAACGCTTTAAAACCAAAAAAAGCTCGAGATAAAATCATCGAAGCCGAAAAAGAAGGAAAAACTTTAATTTGTTATACTTCGCCAGCCATTCGCGTTTCCTTTGGGGAAGCTTTTGGGCAAAAACCAGGAACATTTACCATTGAAAAATTAATTGGTGCTTTAAAAAAAATAGGCTTTGATTATGTTTTAGACACCACTTTTGGAGCCGATTTAACAATCTTAGAAGAAGCAATGGAATTAAAAGAAAGAATCAAAGAAGAAAAAAATTTACCCCTTATGACATCTTGTTGTCCCGCTTGGGTAAAATATGTTTGTGATCAAGAACCAGAGTTAATATCTCATCTTTCTACTTGTAAAAGTCCCATAGGAATGCAAGGAGAAATGGTCAAAAAATATTTCTGTGAACAAATGAAAATCGATAAAGAAAATACATTTACGGTAGCAATCACACCATGTACAGCCAAAAAAATGGAAATCAAAGAACCTCAAATTACAGGAACAGATGCTGTTTTAACAATGACAGAATTAGTAGATTGGTTAAAAGAAGAACAAATATCTTGGGATAACTGTGAAGAAAAAACCTTTGATTCTTTATGGAAAGAAGGAAGTGGCGGTGGCTCTCTTTTTGGTATCACTGGAGGAGTCACATCTTCTCTTTTAAGAACTTATTATTTCTTAGAAACCGGTCAAAATAAAGAAAATATTTCCTTTGATTCCTTACATGATGAAGATGGTTTCAAAACATTAGAAATTGAAGTAAATGATCGTAAAATCAATGTCGCGGTTGTTCAAAAATTAGCTAAAATAAAACCTTTATTAGACGAGATAAGAAATAAAAAAAGCCCTTATCAGGTGATTGAAGTAATGAATTGTGAAGGTGGCTGCGTTGGTGGAGGTGGCCAAATAAAATATGAACCAACGAAAAAACAAGAAGTCATCAAATTAAGAAAACAAGGTTTAAAAGCTCGGGATAAAGAAGTAGCAATTCGATTTGCTCATCAAAATCCAGATATAAAAAAAATATATGAAGATTTCTTAATTGTTCTGAATGGAGAAATTGCCAAGAAATATCTTCATCGAAGCTATGAAAAAGAAAATTAACTTGTCTTGTTTCTTTTTTTATTTTATAATGAAAAAGAAAGGATGAGACTGATGAAAAGAAAAAAAGGGTTTGTTTTTATTGAAACAATTATTGTCACTTGTGTGTTGCTCACTTCATTAATGATTATCTATGCCATGTATGTTACTTCTTTAAATTCTGAGTCTCGTTATTTACGTTATGATGATACAGCCAAACTTTATGAAACCTTTTATATCAAAAAATATTTAGAAAGTTTTTACATTGAAGATGTATTAGTCAATAGTCTAAAACAAGATTGCCGTGTTTTTTCCCAAGAAGAATGCAATGAAGCAAGAACTTGTGGTTGGTCTAGTAGTACTTCTACTTGCGAAAAAAAAGAACATTTTACTCAAATATATCAAGGACGAAGTGATGTTTTTGGAAATAGTTCATTAAAAGAAATGCAATTTTTTGATTATCTTTGGAATATTCTTCACGTAAAAAATATATATTTATTACCTCCTACTATTACGAGTGATATTTCTGATTGTAAAAATGCATCTTCAGAATATATTCCCATTTGTTCGAATAATAACTTACTAACGTATTTAAGAAGTATTGATATAAATCCCAATGGCAATTATGTGATTGTGATTGAATTTTCTTCTTCTCGAAGTGGTGGAAATTGTAATTCCAGTGATTGTGTATTTTATTATTCATATATGACAGTAGGTGATAAAGTATGAAGAAAAAAAGGGGAATTACTTTAGTAGAAGTAATTATCAGCGTCGGTTTAATTGCCTTAGTGATGCTATTTTTATTTAGTTTATTAAGTGATATGCAATATGAAGAAAATCATCCGTCGTTTTCAAAAACAAATCATCGAAATCGTTCTTTAATAATAAAAGCAGTTCAAGAAGATTTTTTAAAATATCATTTACAAATTGATAAAGTAACAATGTCCAAAAGTGAAGATACCGTAACAATACGTTTCTTCTTTGAAGATATCAGCGAAGAAAGACCACTCATCGTAACTAAAAATTCCATTTCTTATCAAGGAGAAAAATGGCTATTAGATGATTCTTCAGAAAATGTCTTTTATGAGCCATTAAAAGTTGACATGAAAAAAAGTACAGATACCGAAATCTGTGATGCCAATCGTCAAAATTGTTCAGACTTTGCTTCATTGAAAATATCAATTCCAGTTTCCACAAGTGCCAAAGAAAATAGTTTAGATGATATTGAATTATTCTATATTGGTAGGAAATCATAAAAGAAGAAAAACACTTTTCTTCTTTTTTTGACACAATATTTACACAAGAAACAAAATTTTTTTAAAAATTTCTCTTCAAAAAAAGGAAATCGCCGGGTGTATCCGGAAATATATAAGTAGGAGGGAAAAATAATATGCATCAAGAAGAGACAAAAAATATGTTAACAGATGAAATCTTTCAATCAATTTATGGAGAACAACCTTTATTTTTAAAATGGTTGTTAGAAGATTTCTATGAAACAATCAAAGAAAAAGAAAAGATTCCTAATGATTTGGTAATCAAAAGAGAAGTGCCTTTACTAAGGACAAGTAAAAAACAAAAACAATATCGAGGCGATATATTAGTCTTATTAGATGATCGATATATTAGTTTAGAAGTTTTTACAACATTAACCAAGGAAGGATTAACGAAATCCATTGCATATATGAATCGAATCTATGGAACTCAAATGGAGAAAAAAGAAAAGAAATATCAAAAATTAAAAAAAGTAACATTATTGATGATTGTCGAAAAAGTAACAACTAAAATAGGAAAAGAATGGATCCAAAAATATGATTTAAGAAATGAGAAACATGAATTATTAAATGAAGCGATTGAAATTTATATCATAAGACTTGACAAGATTAGTGTAGGTAGATATAATGAAGGTGAAAATAATAAATTAAAAAAACATATATTGATGATGGAAGCAAAGACCAAGAAAGAAAGAGAAGAATTCGCGAAAGGAAGTGAAAAATTAATGATAATAGCAAGATATGCTAACAATTTTATTGAAGACGAAGTAACAAGTGATTTCTTTAGTTTGGAAAGTAAAAAGAAAGATATGTACAAAGAAGAAGGATTAATGGAAGGAAAGAAAGAAGAACAAAGAAATATAGCCAAAAATTTATTACAAGAAAATATGCCTCTTGAAATGATATCAAGAGCAACCAAATTATCAAGAAAAGAAATAGAAAAACTAATGATACAAGAATAGAAAAGAAAAATGAGAAACAGTAATTTGAAATATTTTTCTTTTCCAAAAAACAGATGTATGTTAAAATAAGCTTGGTGGTTGTAATGTACGATTATATAAAAGGAAAAGTAACTGAACAAGAAAGCAATTATATTGTTTTAGAATGTTGTAATATTGGCTATGATATTTATGTTTCCAATCCATTTGAATTTCAAAAAGAAAATGAAGAGAAAGTTTATCTTTATACTCATCGAACAGAAGATGAAGAAACATTATATGGTTTTAAAAGAAAAGAAGAAAAAGAATTATTTTTAAAATTATTAAGTGTCAAAGGTGTGGGACCTAAAACAATTCTACCTATGCTTGCCACAGGAAGTGTATCGGGAATTGTAGATGCAATTGATCGAGAAAATATTTTATACTTAAAGAAATTTCCGAAAGTAGGAGAGAAAGTAGCTCGGCAAATAATTTTGGATTTAAAAGGAAAATTAGCTCCTTCTATGGAACAAGGTGCTGGTGGTTTTGATGAACTAGTAAGTGTTTTAGAAGGACTTGGATATAAAACAGGAGATATTAAAAAAATATTACCAAATATGGATGGAAAAAAGCCAATTGAAGAACAAGTAAAAGATGCCTTAAAAGCATTATTAAAATAGGAGGGTTGAAATGGAAGAAGAAAATATACTAGAAACAAATTCATTAGAAACTGATAATTTTGAAAATAATATTCGTCCTCAATCCTTAAAAGAATATGTTGGCCAAGAAGAAATTACCAAAAATTTAAGTGTTTTTATAGAAGCCAGTAAAATCAGAAATGAATCTTTGGATCATGTTCTTTTATATGGGCCTCCCGGCCTTGGTAAAACAACACTTGCTCATATCATTGCAAATGAACTAGGTGTTAATATTAAAACTGCAAGTGGTCCTTCGATTGAAAAAAGTGGTGATTTAGCGGCAATATTATCAACACTAGAGCCTGGAGATGTTTTATTTATTGATGAAATTCATCGGATGCCAAAATTTATTGAAGAAATATTATATCCAGCCATGGAAGATTTTGAAATGGATTTAGTTTTAAATACGGATGGCAAAAGTCGAAATATAAAAATTGATTTACCTCCTTTTACTTTAGTGGGCGCGACAACAAGAGCTGGAGATATTTCCAGTCCGTTAAGAGATCGATTTGGAATTGTTTCTAAACTTCAGTATTATACCGAAGAAGAATTATTGCAAATTGTGAATCGAACAAGTCGTGTTTTAGCAATGCCAATTGAAGAATCAGCTGCACGTTTAATTGCTCAAAGATGCCGTAAAACACCCCGAATTGCCAATCGTTTATTCAAACGAATTCGCGATTTTGCTTTAGTAGAAAATGTCGAACAAATTAGTAAAAAACTAGCAGAAGATTCTCTCAAAAGATTAAAAGTAGACGATTATGGACTAGATGCAATTGATATTGAATATTTAACCAGCTTAATTACTAAGTTTAATGGTGGACCAGTTGGTGTAGAAACAATCGCGACAAGTATTGGTGAAGAAGTTTCAACCGTTGAAGATGTCGTGGAGCCATTCTTATTACAAGAAGGTTTTATTAAAAGAACACCTCGTGGTCGTGTGGCTGAAAATAAAGCTTATGAGCATTTACAAATTGATCACTATACAACATTATTTTAGAAAGGAGCAAAAATGAACAAATCAAGAATGATTATAATTGAAGGCCCCCAAGGAACTGGAAAAACAACTTTAGCAAATTATTTACGAGAAAATATCGCAAGTTCTAATTTATATCGCTTATCTGGCCAAAAAGAAAAAACCATCGCTGGTAAAAAGAAAAGTGAAGAAATGTATCGGTATTTATTACAATATATAAAACAAATGGAAACAATTCCGATGGATTTAATTTTTGATCGTACTTTTTTTTCCGAAGAAGTTTATGCTCGATTAGGATACAAAGAATATTCTTTTACTGATGTTTATGAAAAATTACTAGATTTATTAGAATCTTGTCACTATGAAATCTATTTAATTTTCTTATATTTAGAAAATACGGAATTGTATCAAAAACGCTTAGCAAGAGATTCTCATCATAATTATCAATCATTTAGCATTGATAGTAGTCTTGCCCAACAAAACGCTTATTTAAATTTAGCACAAGAATTAGAATCCAGAAGTTTTCACGTTTTGAAAGTTCCGATGGATGATTTTCCAACATCATATCAATTATTAAAGAAAACATTTCAAATAAAATAGGTGGTAATAATGAGTACAGAAGATTTTAATTATGATTTGCCAGAAGAGCTAATTGCCCAGACTCCTTTAAAAGATCGAAGCTCATCTCGTCTTTTAGTGATGGACCGAGAAACAGGGTCCTTAGAACATCGTCATTTTAAAGATATCGTAGAATATTTAAAAAAAGGAGATGTATTAGTTTTAAACGAAACTAAAGTAATTCCAGCTCGACTTTTTGGGGAAAAAGAAGATACCCATGCTTCAATTGAACTGCTTTTATTAAAAAATGAAGAAGAAGATATATGGGAATGCTTATCAAGACCTTTTAAACGTCTTCATGAAAAAACAGTAATTTCATTTGGAAATGGTTTATTAAAAGCTCAAGTTTTAGAAAAAAAAGAAGAAGGCTTAGTCAAAGTCAAATTCTTGTATCATGGTATCTTTATGGAAATTTTAGAAAAATTAGGGGAAATGCCTTTACCTCCTTATATTCATGAAAAATTACAAGAAAAAGATCGGTATCAAACAGTATATGCTAAAGTAAGAGGAAGTGCAGCCGCGCCAACAGCTGGACTTCATTTTACCGAAAAATTGTTAAAAGAAATTGAACAAAAAGGTGTCATTATTGCCAAGATTATTTTACATGTCGGATTAGGAACATTTAGACCCGTAGAAGTAGAAGATGTCACCAAGCATCATATGCATAGTGAATACTATGAAATGAATGAAGAAACAGCTCAAATTTTAAATCGTGCTAAAAAAGAAAATCATCAAATTATTGCTGTTGGAACAACATCTACAAGAACATTAGAAACAATTATGCATCAATATAAAGAATTTAAAGCTTGTAAAGGATATACTGATATTTTTATTTATCCAGGATTTAAGTTTCTGGCAATTGATGGATTAATCACCAATTTTCATTTGCCAAAAAGTACCTTAGTCATGCTTGTCAGTGCCTTTTCTAAAAAAGAATATATTCTTCATGCTTATGAAGCGGCTATCAAAGAAAAATATCGTTTTTTCTCTTTTGGCGATGCAATGTATATAAAGACAGATTCCTCAAAAGAAAAAAGAGTTTTGGAAAACCCAAAAGAGTATGATAAAATAATAACAGGTGAGCCAAGATGAAGTTTGAAGTTCAAAAAAAAGAAAAAAATACTCAAGCAAGGTTAGGAAAAATTACCTATCAAGGAAAAACCTATGAAACACCTATGTTCATGCCAGTAGGAACCCAAGCAACAGTCAAAACACTAAGTCCTGAAGAAGTAGAACAAACGAAAGCTGGTATCGTGCTTGCAAATACTTATCATTTATGGCTAAGACCAGGAGATGAAATCATAAAGCAAGCTGGTGGTCTTCATCAATTTATGAATTACCATGGGCCAATGCTAACTGATTCAGGCGGATTTCAAGTTTTTTCTTTAGCCAAACCTAAAGACATCAGTGAAGAAGGAGTCACATTTAAAAATCAATATAATGGCGATAAATTACTTTTAACTCCTGAAAAATCAATTCAAATTCAAGAAAATTTAGGGGCCGACATTATTATGAGTTTTGATGAATGTCCTCCTGCAAGTGCCTCTAAGGAATATTTACAAAAAAGTGTTGAACGAACCTTAAGATGGGCAAAAAGAGGAAAAGCTGTTTTTCATGGAAACAATCAGTGGCTTTTTGGTATCGTTCAAGGAGGAGCTTATGAAGATATTCGCAAATTTAGCGCGGAAGAAACTGTTAAAATTGGCTTTGATGGATATAGTATTGGTGGTGTAGCAAATGATCATGAAAGCAAAGAAGACATGTATAAAGCCTTTTCTTATTCCACAAAATATTTACCTGAAGATAAAATAAGATATGCTATGGGCATTGGTGAACCCATCGATATCATTGAAGGAGTCATAAGAGGAATAGATATTTTTGATTGTGTTTCCCCAACAAGACTAGCAAGACATGGACATGCCTTAACTCGTCATGGGCAAATTAATTTAAAAAATAGCAAATATAAAACAGACTTTACACCTCTTGACGAAACATGCGATTGCTATGCCTGTAAACATTACACAAAAGCTTATATAAAACACTTAATTCAAGCCGAAGAAACTTTCGGAGCAAGACTTTTATCAATTCATAACATAAGATTTTTAGTTTCTTTGACTGAACAAATTCGCCAATCAATTAAAGAAGATAAATTATTAGAATTGAAAGAAAATTTTTTAAAAGAATATGAGGGACGAAAATGAAAAGACGTTGTATTATTGGAACAATATTATTATCGATCGCGATACTTTCAATTTATACATTTTATAAAGTAAATACAAATCATCTTAACTTAGTCATGAAAGTAACTGAAAAAAGAATTATTGAGGCAGCTCAAAATTGTATTTGGGATGATGTCTGCAAAAGCTATCCCGTAACTCTTGATACTTTAATAAAAAAAGGATACTTAGAAGAAGAAGTAAATCCTAAAACCAAAATCTATTATTCTCATGATTCTTATATTGAAAAAAAAGAAAACATTTTAGTCTTTCATGGACTTTAATGTTTTTTATTTATACCTACCATTGAACCTAAAACACTAGAAAGGATTAAAACAAGATAATAAATAAGACGTTCTAAAGAAAAACCAGTTCGATAAAAAAGAAAATTAATAAGAAGAAGAAAGAAAATAAATACAATGCCAATCTTTAGCCCCTCTAAATAGCCTTTTTTTTCTGCTTTTTTGCCAAAATTAAATCCAATTACAAATAACGTTAAAATCATCGCAATAAATAAAACAATATCGCTTCCTTTGGTAAATAAGATCTGAAATGTATTTAATAATGCAATACAAATAGCTAAGAAAAAAAGAAAAAGAAAAGAAAGTCCTAATGTTTTACCATATTTTTTTAAAGTTTTCATTTAAAAATCACCTAATAAAATGTATGCATGATTAAAAAAAATAGAAGTTGTCCATAATAAAATTAGGTGATAAATATGCAAGAATTATGGAATGTCCTTTTTCGAACAGCTTTTTTTTACTTTTTTATTTTATTATTATACCGATTAATGGGCAAAAGAGAAATTGCTCAATTAGGAATCATTGATTTAATTGTTTCTATTTTAATTGCTGAATTAGTAGCCATTTCTATTGAAAATATTGAAAAGTCGATCTTTCAAACAATTTTTCCTTTAGCATTATTAGGAGGCTTAGAAATTTTACTTGCTTATATCAGTGTAAAATCTAGAACTTTTCGTAAAATTTTTGGCGGAAAACCATCTTTAATTATTTGTAATGGAAAAGTAAACTATAAAGAAATGGTAAAACAAAGATATAGCATGGATGATTTACTTCTCAGTATGCGTCAAAAAGAAATTAAAGATTTAAATGAAATTGAATATGCCTTTTTAGAACCAAATGGAAAACTTTCTATTTTTCAATATAATTTTTTAAAGCTACCTACTAGTTATCCTATGCCATTAATATTAGATGGAGAAATCAACAAAAAAACATTAGAATACTTAAAAAAAGATAAAAGTTGGCTTGAAGAAGAACTTAGAAAAAAAGCTTTAGAAATACAAGATGTATTTTATGCCTTTTATAAAAATCATAAAATTTATTTAATTACTAAAGGCGACCTAGTTGTGTAAATTGACCTCTGGGGGGGGGGTATTTGGTAGAATCATCATAAATAGGTATGGTGATTTTTTCAAAATGAAACAAAAAAGAATTCT
>CANQFE010000008.1 GCA_947598285.1 uncultured Bacilli bacterium | reverse complement strand
ATGGAGAACAAGTAAGTGTAGATATATTAGGCAAAGAAGTACCATTAGTTAAAGAAAATGATGGAATGTATAAAGTAGAACATAATAATGTTTCTGGAACATTAAATAATGAAGGGTTTAGTCAAGCTGAATACAGATATGCAGGAAAGAGTCCTAATAACTATATTAAATTTAATAATGAGTTATGGCGAATTATAGGGTTAGTGAATGTAGAAACAAGTGAAGGTAAAGTAGAACAAAGAGTAAAAATCATTAAAGAAAAAAACATTGGAAGTTTAAGTTGGGATTAAAAGGAAGATTCTACTTTTACAAATAAATGGAGTGAAAGTACTTTAAATAAATTATTAAATGATAAATATTACAATGGAATTGATGCTAATTATACCAATTGTGTTAATGCATCTGATGATGGTTGTTTGGCCAAGTCTTCAATAGAATTAAAGTTTTCTACAACTGGAATTAAAGAAAATTATAGAGCAATGGTGGAAGAATCAAAATGGAATATAGCAGTTCCTGATCTAGGAACAAGTCTATCAAATCTTCAAAATACTCCTGCACAGTTTTACGTAAAAGAAAGAGGAACGAATAGTGACGAAAATCATCCAAATATATGGCGAGGAAATATTGGCCTTATGTATCCAAGTGATTATGGATATATGACAAGTGGAGAAAATACTACTGGTCGAGAACAGTGTTTGTCTTTACCAATAACTAATTGGCATGCTACAGAAGATCATCCAGAATGTTATCAAAATACATGGATTTATAATTCAAGTGTTGGCGATTATTGGACAATGATTTCAGATGCTAGAAATAACATAAGTGTAATTAGAATTATGAATACGACTGATGATATGAATGGATCGATTCGCTATCGAGGAGCAGAATTACGACATGCTGTGCTTCCAGTCCTATATCTTAAAAATACAGTCAAAATTACTTCAGGGGAAGGAACTTCAGATGATCCATACTTGTTACCAACATAATAAATTAAGAGTAAAAGAAAACAAATTATTATAAAAATTTTGTGTCAATTGACCTCTGGGGGGGGGGTAATTGATAAAATCATCATAAATAGGTATGGTGATTTTTTTGATGAAAAAGAAAACAATAATGATAATCGGAATCATAGTAGTTCTTGTTATGGGAATGGGAGTCTCATTTGCTTATTGGATGATGAATGTCAATCAAAAAGATAAAAATAGGATAACAAGTGAATGTTTTAAATTAACAATGGAAGGAACAGAAGGAATTAGTTTAGAAAAAGCTTATCCAATCACCAATGAAGAAGGAGAAAGTTTAGACCCATATACATTCACAATCGAAAATATCTGTGAAACAACAGCAGCATATCAAGTAAACTTAGAACAAATGGAAACAGAAAAAGATATCTCAGGCAAATATATCAAAGTAGAATTAGATAACAAAGAACCAAAGAATTATGACAAATATGATGAAACAGAAATCACATTAAAAGAAAATGGCAAAGAAGCAAGAAAACTAACAACAGGGATATTAAGACCAAGTGAAAAAGTAAGTTATTCAATAAGACTATGGATGGATGAAAAGACACCAGCGATCTCTGAAGTAATGAATGCTAGTTTTAAAAGTAAAGTAACAGTTATAGCAAGTTACTTAAAGAAAGAAGAAGTACCACCAGAAGTAGCAATACAAATAAGTCGATGTAGTAACAATATTACAGCAAAAATAGAAGCAACAGGAAATAAAATAGAAAGTTATGAGTATCAAATCGATGAAGAAGAAGTAGTGAGTAAACAAGAAAGTACACATACATTTTCTGATACATCAAGAGGGGAAACGCATACAATCAAAGTAAAAGTAACAGATGAGTATGGAAATGAAACAACAAAAGAAGAAAGAATAAAAATACCAAACTATCCAACATTATTAGGAAAACAAATAGGAGAAGATATAAAAGTAGTTACAGAAGGAGAAGGGTTATATGAAGTAACGCATTGTAATGAAACAATAGAGAATGATGAATTAAGTGAAGAAGCAAAAGAAGGATTTTTATTAGAAGAATACCGATATGCAGGGAGTAATCCAGATAACTATATAACTTTTAACAATGAAACATGGCGAATTATAGGATTAGTGAATGTATTAACAACTAATGGAACAGTAGAACAAAGAGTGAAGATTATAAGAAATGAAAGTATTGGACAATATAGTTGGGATACATCACCATCAGATATTAACAATGGTTATGGAGTAAATGAATGGAGCCAAGCAGATTTAATGAAGTTACTAAACCCTGGATATGAAGAAAATCAAGATAAAGATAGCAATGGTTCTAACATAACAGTCAATAATAGTTTATATTGGACTGGTGGAAGTGGAAATTGTTATAATGGCCAAAAGAATGGTTCGACAACTTGCAATTTTACAAATGGTTTAAGTGATGTAAATACCTATATTGCAAATGATATTATATGGAATTTGGGAAATTACACAGCAAATAATATATATGTTTCCGACTATTATGAATATGAACGAGGAGAAAATATGGGAAAATTGTGTTCTAAGGATAGTATTCATCCAGATATTCCAGATCAATATTCATGTAACGATGAAATAAAAAGAAAGTCGAATTGGCAGGGGAAAATAGCTTTAATGTACGTCTCAGATTATGACTATTCTATTGGAAATAATGTGCGTGATAGTTGTCTAAATACGAATTTATGGGCACAACCTCAAGATTGCGCTTATAATAGTTGGATTTTTATAAAAAATTTAGCAAGAGGCCAACTTACTTTAAACAGCAGCTCAGATCAAAATGCAGCATGGAATATATTATTTTTATCTAATCAAGAGAAAAAAATTTATAGATCGAGTGCTAGTGTGTATGCCGATGTATTTCCATCATTATATTTACAAAAAGATGTGACTATTATGGGTGATGGAATTGGTAGTGAACCTAGTCCTTATACTTTAACTATGACAGAATAAAACTACAATTCGTAGTTTTTTTGTTATAACAATTTTTTCACAAGAAAAGCAAACCAAAACCTTCATTCGACAAACTTCTTTCTTTTAATTTGCTATACTCATTTTGGTGATTCCATGAAAACAAAAATATTTGTGATTCTTTTAGCAGGACTTACAGGGCTAATTTTATCTTTTCCCATCTTAGTAAAATCAAAAAAGGAAGAAAATATACTGATGTATATTTTACAAATTGGCGCCTTTGAAGCCAAAGAAAATGCTTTTCAAAAACAAACCGAATATCCTAATTCAATTATTTATAAAGATAATGATTTGTACCGAGTAATTATAGGAGCTTCCACCGATCAAGAAGCCTTAGAAAAAATGAAAGATCTTGTAAAAAATGAACAGATAAACTTTTATCAAAAACAAATCCAAATTTCTTCTGAAAATGAAAAATTATTACAAGATTATAATTTATTATTAAAAAATGCTACAGATGAAGATACTATTCGTTTGTTAAATCAAAAAATATTGGAAAAGATGGTGAATGTATGAGCATCAAAATGAAAGATTTACCAGAAGAAGAAAAGCCAAGAGAAAAAGCCAAAGAAAAAGGTTTAGAATCATTAACAACAGTAGAATTAATTGCCATTTTATTAAGAACAGGAACCAAAGAACTTTCTGTCAAAGATTTAAGTATTGAAATTTTAAAAAAATATGGAGGTTTAGAAGGATTCAAAAATTTACGAATTTCTAATTTAATGAGTCAAAAAGGGTTAGGAGAAGTAAAAGCAATCACTTTACTTGCCGCGATTGAATTAGGAAGAAGAATGAAATGGCAAAAAACAAGTTTTCCAATTAAGATTACTGAAACAAAAGATGTCTATGAAAATTATCATCATCTGTTTTTAGAAGAAACTCAAGAAAAGTTTTTAGTCCTTTTTTTAGATACCAAAAATTTTGTTCGAAAAGAAAAAATAATTTTTATGGGGACAGCCAATCAAAGTATCGTTCATCCTCGTGATATTTTTAAAGAAGCTATTTTAAATAATGCTGTCAAAATCATTTGTATTCATAATCATCCTACAGGAGATGTTACTCCAAGTGAGGAAGACAAAATTATGACCAGACGACTTGAAGAAGTTGGCAAAATTGTTGGGATACCTTTATTAGATCATGTAATTTTAGGAGAACGTACCTATTATAGCTTTTTAGAAGGAGGATATCTTTCATGAAACATCCAATTGCATTTTGTATTTGTTTTCTTGTTCTTTTCCTTTCCTTTTTTGAAATTGATTTTTTTTCTTCCTTATATCTCAAAAACGAAAATCAATTACAAGATGAGATTGTCTTAAAAGATGACTTTGAAAAATTACAGGAACAATACCAAATTGCTTTAGAAAAAATGGATTTATGGAATGATTTAGAAAATAATCGAACAATGAGTAAAGTAATTCTTCATGATCCTTACTTTTTTGAAGAACAAATAACTATTTTAAAAGGAAAAGAAGAAGGAATAACAGTAAACGACATCGTATATGATGAAAATGGTTATATTGGAAAAGTAATTGAAGTCAAAGATCACTCCAGTCTTGTGGAACTAATTACAAGTCATAAAACCAAAATTCAAGTTCAAGTTCAAAATAGTTTTGGTATTTTGATTCAAAAAGAAAATCGCTTGCTGGTAGAGAAAATGACTAGTAAAGAAAAAATAGAAGAGGGTAGCATTGTATATACTTCCCCATACTCCGAAATAAAAGAAACATTCCCAATTGGCAAAGTGACCAAAATCACCACGAATGGGATTGAACAAACTTTAGAAATAGAACCTTTTCTTTCTATAAATGATCTTCTTTATTGTGTGATTAGAAAGAGTGTAACAAATGAATAAAATGTATTTACCAATTAGTATTTTTCTTTCCCTTTTTGCTTTTGGAAACGAAATTTCTCTTTTTGTTTTTCTTATTTTAGGTCTTTTTCTAGATTTCACATGTTCTTTTCCATTCTTTTTTCATACTTTCTTCTTTCTTGTTCTTTTCCTTCTTTTTCATTATGGTAAACCTCTAAGAAAAAGAAGCCAAAGTATCTTTCGGGTAATTCTTGCCTCACTCCTTTATTTTCTTTTGAAATATTTTTTCTTTGGTAAATTTTATTGGCAAGAAATGATTATTCAAATATTTTGGAATCTCTTTTTTTCTTTCTTCTTTTTTCAAAGTCAAATGACATTTTCAAAACGAAAAAAGAAACTTTAAGTTTTCAAACGAAAATCCTTTTGTTATAATAAAATAGAGGTGAAAATATGAAAGAAAGAGGATTTGAAATTGCAAAAGGATGGGAAGGAAAAGACATTCATTTACCGAAAAGAAGTACCCAGTTTGCTGCTGGATATGATATCGAAGCAGCTGAAGACATAACGATTCCTGTATTTACCAAAGGCATCAAACCAACTTTAATTCCAACTGGTTTAAAAGCTTATTGCCAAGAAGATGAATATTTTATGTTAGTAAATCGTAGTTCAGGTCCCAAAAAAGGATTTCTTATGGCAAATAGTATTGGAATTGTAGATCATGATTACTATGGAAATGAAAGTAATGATGGCCATTTCTATTTTCAATATTTTAATTGTTCGAATGAAGAGATAAAAGTTTCCAAAGGCGATGTAATTGGCCAAGTAATTTTTCAAAAATATTTAATTACTGATGATGATCATGCCGAAGGAGTAAGAAAAGGTGGGTTTGGTTCAACCGATAAGAAGAATTAAACTTCTTTTTTTTAATTTTTTGCATAAACTGTATTGGTGATAACATGAACGAAATAAACCTTGCCTTAAAACGACATGAAAAAAGAAAAGAAAGAGAAAAAGGAAAAGAAGAAAATAAAAGAATTAGCCATATCTTTAGTAAAATTTTAATCAGTCTTATCTTACTTTTAAGTTGTACGATTTATGGCAAATTAAGTCCCGAAAATCAAAAAAAATTAAAAGAAAATATATTTGAAAATAATCTTGCCTTTACCAAAATAAATGAATGGTATCGAAAATCATTTGGCCAAATTTTACCTTCAATGAAAGAACCAACCACTTCTTTGGTTTCTGCTTCTTCTTTGGATGAAAAAACAAGCTACTTAGATGGCTATAAAATCAAGACAACAAAATCAAGTGCGATTAGTAATATTTCAGGAGGTTTATTAGTATTTTTAGGAGAAAAAGAAGGCTATGGTAACACTTTGATTATTCAAGGAGTCGATGGTGTTGATATTTGGTATGGTAACATTAATGATACTACCTATAAACTATATGATTATATTGATGCTGGAGCCATATTAGGAACTGCTCAAGAAGATTACTATGAATTAGTTTTTCAAAAAGATGGATCTTTCTTAACTTATGAAGAGTATTTTGGGCAAGTTAGAACTTAATAGTTCCACATATCTTTTTTTCTTTTTAAGCTTTCTATGTGGTTATTTTAAACCCATTTTCTTTATTTTTCTTTTACTTTTGATTCATGAACTGGGTCATATTGTAACTATTAAGTTAAGTCATTATAAAATAATCAAAGTAGAATTTTTCCCTTTTGGAGGAATCACTACCATTGAAAAGCCAATTAATTCATCGATCCAAAAAGAAATGCTTATCTCTTTGTCAGGCTGCATGGCTCAGCTTATTTTGATGCTTTTTTTATCATTTTTTTATCACAAAGGATGGCTAAATATCCAAGATTATCAATTATTTAGAACCTATAATAAAATTATTTTCTTTTTTAATTTATTACCAATAATTCCCTTAGATGGAAGTATTTTTCTTCATTCCTTTTTTGAAAAATTTTATCCTTATCAAAAAGCTCTTTTTTATTATGAATTAATTTCTTTTTTTAGTTTTCTTCTCTTTTTTTTCTATAACATTTTTTGTCATGTCAATAATTATTTTATCTGTGCTGTATTACTATATCAATTTTACTTATTAAAGAAGCAAGAAAAATATTTAATTCATCGCTTTTATTTAGAAAGATATCTTTATGAGTTTCCTTATCAAAAAATTAAAAATCATCAAACGAAAGACCTTAAGAAACTCCAAAAAGAAACACTTCATTTCTTTTGGGAGAAGGATCATTATCTTTCTGAAAAAGAATTATTAAGAAAATATTTTCAAAATCTCCAGAAAAAATACGAAAAAAAATGATTTTGGTTTGACAAAAGAAGGCCTTTTTGATAGAATGGATATGTTTTAAAAGAAAGCACTTGCTTTTATTTAAAAACCGCACAAGATGGGTGTTTTAAAAGAAAAAAATCTTACCTTTCCTTGGCGAGTCTTAAAAAGTGAAGGAGGGAAAAAATGAAAGCAATTTTTAAAACAGGCGGAAAACAATACTATGTAGAAGAAGGGAGCGTCATCTATGTAGAAAAATTACCACAAGATGTAGGCAGTGAAGTTGAGTTTACAGAAGTTTTATTTGTTGATGGTAAAATGGGTAGTCCGACTGTAAAAGGTGCAAAAGTCATTGGATTGATAGAAAAACATGGTCGTCAAAAGAAAATAAAAGTGTTTAAATATCGTCCAAAAAAGAAATATCGTAAAACTCAAGGACATAGACAACCTTATACAAAAGTTACGATTAAGAGCATTGTAAAATAATGATTACGATAACGATAAAAAGACAAAATAGTTTTCCAAAACAAGTAATTTTAAAAGGTCATGCTGGTTTTGATGAATACGGGAAAGACATTGTCTGTGCTGGAGTATCAAGCATCCTAACAACCACGGTAAATGCTTTATTAAAACTTGAGGAAAAAAGTATTACTTATCAAGAAAATGACCCTTTTATTTTAAATGTGGAAACAAAAAATCATGTTACTGAAGTGTTAGTAGAAAATATGATTGATTTACTAAAAGAACTATCAGTAACTTATCCAAAAAATATTAAGATTAAGGAGGAAATAGAATGAAAATGATGATATTAAATCTTCAAAGATTTGCCCATGTTAAGGCTCAAGGTTCTACCAAGAACGGCCGAGATTCTGCTGGTCGTAGATTAGGAGCAAAAGCCGCAGATGGATCTATCGTATCTGCTGGTAGCATTCTATATCGTCAAAGAGGAACAAAAATTTATCCTGGTTCAAATGTAGGAATGGGAAAAGATCATACTTTATTTGCCAAAATAAATGGTGTTGTTCGTTTTGAAAGACTTGGAAGAGATAAAAAGAAAGTAAGTGTTTACGAAGTAGCGTAAGCACTTTTTTAAAATAGGTGAAAAATGAAAGAAATAATTAATATTGACTTATTAGATGAAAAAGATATTACTGAGAAATATGATCAGTCTAAAATTTCTAGTGAACTATTAGAATTTATCATAAAAGAAGCAGAAATTATAAAAAAACCAACAAAAATTAATATCAATAATAAATGCCATACTAAAAAAAATATAAAAGAAATGTTAAAGGAATCATTTCGCGAAGAATATGAAAATCTTCTTAGTTTACATCGGAAAACAGATCTAATACAAATTGGATTATTTATATTAGGAGTTATTTTTATTTTAATATCTTTTCAAACAGAATATAGTTTATGGAAAGAAGTTTTCTTAATTCTTGGTTGGGTACCAATTTGGGAAGGAATCGATTTAGAATTATTTAATGACGTCCGAGAAAAAAGAAAAAGAAAAATATTATTAAAATTAATGCAGTGTGATATTTCTGTAAATTGACCTCTGGGGGGGGGGTAATTGATAAAATCATCATAAATAGGTATGGTGATTTTTTTATGAAAAAGAAAACAATAATGATAATTGGAATCATAGTAGTTCTCATTATGGGAATAGGAGTCTCATTTGCTTATTGGATGATGAATTTAGAGCAAAGAGATCAAAATTTAGTCGCCTCAGATTGCTTTCAAATGAGTTTTGATGGAGAAAACCGAATCCAATTACAAAATGCTTATCCAATTCCGAAAAAAGATTTAGAAACGGACTTTTTTCCAACAGCAGTACCTTATCATTTTACAATCACTAATATTTGTAGTAATGTAGCTCATGCATCAATTAATATAGAAACATTACCAGTTGATAAAAAAATAAATGATGACTATATCGATGTTATTTTATATAAAGGAGAAGATGATATCAATAATAAACCAGAAATATTATCAAATAATTCTTATAAATTAACATCAAATCAAAAAAATCCAAGTAAAGTGATACCAGAAGCAGAAAGTGCCTATCATTTAACAGATTTTAGTTTAAATGGCAAAGAAAAGAAAGAATTTAATTTACTATTATTTTTAGATGAAGATACGCCACCAATGCAAGTATCCAATTGGAAAGGAAAAATAACAATAAATTCATTCTATGAATATCAATATAGTGAAGAAATATTAAATGGAGCAATACCAGATTTAAGTGATGGCAAATTAATACCAGTAGTTATCTATACCAATGAAACGCCAAGTGATGTAGAATATAGTAATGATGAAAACAAAGTAGGAGGAAGAGTAGAAAAAGCAGATATTACAGATACAAGAGATCCATGGTATAGTTACAAAGATAAGAAATGGGCAAATGCAGTAATATTAAGAGATGGCATATCAGATACATATCAACCAGGAGATGAGATACCAGAAAGTGATATTGAATCTTACTTTGTATGGATACCAAGATATAAGTATAGATTAAAAGAAGATGAAAAAACTTATGATGAATATACTGGTGTAATAAATATAGGAAATAAAAATTCAGTAAGTGAATTTTATAATGATGAAACAGTAAAAGGGAATAAAGCATTAAATAATGCGTTTGAGATCGAATTTGAAAATAATACAATAAAACCAAGTGAAGGAAAAAATAGTGGAGATTGGCAAACACATCCAGCCTTTGTAGCATTTAATAGTAATGGCTTTTGGGTAGGGAAATTTGAAACAGGATATTTGGGAGCAAATAATAAAACAGCAGCTCAAGTAAATCAAGAAGAGCCGTCGAAAGTCATTATTAAACCAAGTGTTTATAGTTGGCGAAATATCAATGTATCCAATGCCTTCTATACTAGTTATAATTACAAACGCGAATTAGAAAGTCATATGATGAAGAACAGTGAGTGGGGAGCAGTAGCTTATTTAACTCAAAGTAAATACGGTAGATGTGATGGTAATAATGGACCATGTGAAGAAGTAAGAATTAATAACAATAGTAATTTTATTACAGGGTATAGTGCTAAGAATGAACCAACAGTAGGAGAACCAGCGTATAATAGTACAGATTCAGTATTATTAGGAGAAGATGGAAACAATGGATATCAATATTATAATTCTTCTAGTGTACAATCAAGTACGACTGGAAATTATTATGGTGTGTATGATATGTCAGGAGGCGCTTATGAATATGTGATGGGAGTGATACAAGGAGAAGAAAATAATAAAGTTCCAGCGAGTGGAAGAAATAGTTCCAGTAATTCAGGCTTTAAAGGACCATATAGTTATTGTCAAGAAAATGGCGCGACAAATGGAGAAATTTGTGGAGATAATATTGAAAATAAAGATGGTCTTGATTGGCCAAGCAGTAAATATTATGATCTGTATGACTACAGTATATCAGAGCAACAATATCAAAGAGGAATATTAGGCGATGCAACCAAAGAATTTGGCCCAATCTATTCAACAGGTTGGCCTAGATCGAATGGTTCATACTATTCAAGATATTTAGGAAGCTATAATGCTGATTTAATGCTCTTTGTACGTTCCAGTAATCCTTGGTTTGGACGTGGTGCTGCCTATGCAGCTGGGACGGACGCTGGAATTGGAGCTTTTGATGGTTCCTACGGGAGCATGGGCAGTGGCAGTTTCCGCGTTATCTTAACACCGTGAGACCTAGATTTTTGAATAAAGAAGTTTTATGTCAATTAATTGCCAACTTGTTTTTTTAAATCTTTCATGTTATTATAAAAATGTAATAAAATAGAATTAGAATAAAAAGGAAGGAGGATTGCCTTATGTGGTGGTTCTGGTGGATGTTCCGTTAATAGATAACGGAAAATAAAACTGTAGAGAAATTTACAGTTTTTTTAATCTGTTAAAACATGTAAAATCATTACAAGAAAATAGTCAATTTGTCAATTCATATGTTATAATCATAGTAAGAAAGTAGTTGAGAAGAAATGGTAAAAAGTGAAACGTTATTAAAAACAGTAAGTGTATATTTAGTATATTTTTTATATTCTTATCTTTTAAGTGCCTTTGGACTAGGAGGCAATACTTGGGTTTGTTTAGGAGCCGATATTTTATTCTTACTTTTTATTGTAGGAGTATATTATAAAGGATTAAAAAAAGATGTAGAGGAAATTAAAAAAGAATATTCAGTCAAAAAAATGATAAAAGCAATTTTATTAGTAGTTTTAGGATCAATGGCAATTAATGTTTTATTATCTTTAATTGCAATGTTATTTTTCCCAACATCAACAGCCGATCAAAATACTTTATCGATTCAAAGTATGGCAACTGTATCAATTGTTTATACAATTTTTAAAACAATGATTTTTGGCGGCATAGCAGAAGAAATCTTATTTCGCGAATCTTTAAGCGATTGTATTCCCAATAATATCTTATTTATTTTGATTAGTTCGGTCATTTATACAGCTATGAACTTTGTCTTTACTAATACCGGATTTTCTATAGACCAATTACTTGCTTATTTTTTACCAGCTCTCTTCTTTAGTTATGTTTATATAAAAAACAACCGGAATATCTTTGTTATTATCATTTCAAAATTTGTATACAATTTAATTCCGCTCACCATATTACTAGTAGGATTATTAAATTCAGCTGCTAAATAAAAAAGAATAAAAAAGGAAAGGAAGTAGTAAGATGAAACAAAAAAAATTTATGTTTCTTTGTGGCATAATGATTTTATCAATATGTCTTCTTACTTCAATCTTTTCTTATTTTTGTATTAATGAAATTGTTGGAAAAGAAAAAGTATTAGCTTCTGCACCTGAAATAGCGATCAAAAATCAAAAAACGAAAATTACCAAAAAAGAAACAAAAGATTATTACTATTATTCTATTGAAGATTATGAAAGAGATTTAAGTTATTCGTGGCAATTTGAAAAAGAGAAAGACGAAAATATTTCAGTAGAAGATAGTCTCTATATTAGTGAAGATTTGAGATTATCGATTGATGCGAATACAAAGGGCGCAGAAGAAATATCAAATCGTGTCGATCAAAAAAAATTAATTATTTCCTTTGATTATCATGGAGCATTACCTCTTAAAACAACAGTGAAAATTAATGTTTCCAAAAAATTTCAAAATGGAGAACATTTATACTTATATTATTACAATCCTGAAAGTGATGAAATTGAATATATCATGCATGATGTTGAAGTAAAAAATGGCTATGTTGAATTTCAAATTGATCATTGTTCCGATTATTTTTTAACTGCCGCGGTTGTAAATGACGCAATCAATAATCCTCAAAGTGTAAACATAATTATAATTGGTTTAATTGTTGTTGTTTTTATTCTAATCGCGATTACATTAATTCAATCAAAAAATAAATAGCCTCTTAAAAAGAGACTTTTTCCATCTTATGAATTTCTTTTTGAACGGCTTTCCAATTAAAGAAAACGACGAAGATAATATTAATGATTTCACTAAAAACTAAAGAATAAAGACCAATTTTTAAGAAAGAAAGTAAACACATACTCCCTAATTTTAAAAAGATTCCCCAAAGACTAATTTTCATAGTATCTCCTGCTAAATCCATTGCTTGTAAAGAACTAGATAAAGGAGCTTCCAAATAAAATAAAACAAAAAAGGGAGCTAAAATAAAAATATAGTCACTTCCTAAGGTCGTTTGATAAATTATTTTCAATAAAGAACTCCGAAAAAAAGAAAGAAAAATAGAACTAAAGAAGCCAATGATAAAAGAGTATCTCAAAGCTTGTTTGATTCTTCGTTTTAAAGAACAAACATTTTTGGCAGAATGATACTTGCTGACTTCTGGAATTAAAATTTGACAAATGGCTTGAATAAAAAAAGAAGGTAAAGTAAGAAGCCCTACTGCATAAGCATTATAAGCAGCATATTGCTCTAAAATATATTGATTAGAATACCCAACTGAAAGCAAAATATTAGTCAGTAAAATTGGTTCTAGAAAAAAGCCAATGTTTCCAATAATACGACTAGAAACAGAAGGAATACTAATATGTAAAACTCTTTTAATAATCTCAGCATCAGGTTTCAAATCTTGTTTTGTAATCACTTGTTTTTTAGGTAAAAAGGCACAGAAAGTAAAAATACTAACCGTTTCAGTGACAATATTAAGAAGAAGAAAAGAAATCACTCCCCAAAAAACATTTTGTTTGACAATTTTAGGAAGGAAAAAAAGAAGAAAGAAAATTCGCACGAATTGTTCGAAAATATTGGAGATAGTATTAGGTATCACTTTTAATTTTCCTAAAAAATAACCTTTTAAAATGGAAGAAAGACTAAGAAATGGAAGAGTACAAGATAAAGCAATTAATAACGGAGTGACTTGAGGTTGTTTTAATAAATAATTAGCAATAAAAGAAGAAGACAGAATAAGAAAAGAAACCAAAAGAACATTAAAACCTAAAATAAAAAAAGCTGTTGAAAAAAGAATTCTTTTGCTCCGTCTTTTGCCTTCACTCACTAATTTAGAAATGCTAATAGGAAGTGAAAATGTCGCGAAAGTAATAAAAAGAGAATAAGTTGGCATAATGATGGTATATAAAGAAATTCCATACTCACCAACTTCTCTCGTAAATAAAATTTTAATGATAAATCCTAAAACTTTGGTAAGAAAACCACCAATTAAAAGAATAAAAATCGATGTCTTAAATGTGTCTTTTTTCAATATTCATCTTTCCTATTCTGCCACTTTGCTTTATAATAATATATGTGAGAAAAAATTTTTTACGAATGGTGGATAGTTATGGAAATAAAATTTGATAGTTTAAAAGAATTATATGAGCGGTTAATCCCCGCCTTAAGAAGTAAAAAAGAAGAAATGAAACGGGAAAAAAAGATTGGCATAACAGAATTAGATATCTTTCGCTATTTCTGTGAAAATGTATGGAAAGAAAAAAATAATTTAACTTTAGCAGAAATGGTAAATGATATCTTAACCACGGATAATTTAAAAATATATACAACAAGAAAGGAAAATGAAAATGGAACCGATTGAATTAAATCTTCAAAGTAGTATTAAATTAAATGGTAGTAAAACTCTTTATTTTGATCCTCTTGAGATGCCCTATAAAAATGATGCCGATTATATTTTTATTACTCATCCTCATTTTGACCATTTTTCTCTTTTATCCATTTTAGAATTAAAAAAAGAAACAACCATGATTATTACGCCGAAAGATATTGTCGAAGAACTTTTATCAATTGGGATTAAAGAAGAATATATTTTAGTAGTAAAACCAAATGAGCATTATGTTTTAAAAAATTTAGAATTTGATACGATTGGAGCCTATAATCTTCATAAAAAAAATCATCCAAAAGAAAATGGTTGGGTAGGGTATGTTGTTAATTTTGATGAAGTAATCTATTATATTATGGGAGATACAGATGCTACACCAGCTTCCAAAGAAGTAAAATGTGATGTTTTATTTATTCCCATTGGCGGGACTTATACAATGGATTGTATTGAAGCATCGAATCTTGCTAATATCATTAAGCCACGACTTGCCATTCCTACGCATTATGGATATGTCGTTGGTTCCTACAAAGATGCCGAAGTTTTTAAAAAAAGATTAAATAAAGGGATAGAATGTAAAATATTTATAAAATAAGAGGTAGATATGAAAGAAAAAGAAGCATGGGAAAAATTTTATCATCAAGCCGAAGAAATTTTTTCCAATGAAGAATTAGAAACAATCAAAAAAGCTTATCTTTTTGGTGCCGCAAAACATAAAGGAAAGAAAAGATTAAATGGTGCGGACTATATGACGCATCCGATTGGTGTTTGTGAAATTTTGCTTGAAATGAATGCAGACGCAACAACAATCGTGGCAGGTCTTATTCATGAAACATTAAATCATGGGACAGCAACAAAAGAAGAAATCACGGAACAATTTGGCGAATCAATTAGTGATATTGTTGAAGTAATATCAAAGTTAAATCGTCTTGAATTAGTAGATGATTCAAGCTATTCAATCATGAATTTTCGTAAAGTTTTAGTTGGTATGAGTGCCGATGTAAGAATATTATTTATAAAAATGGCTGATCGTCTTCATAATTTACGAACTGCCGATGCTCTAGATGCTGATGCCTTAAAGAAAAAGGTAAATGAAACGATGACAGTTTTAATTCCGATTGCTCATCGCCTAGGAATGTATCAAATTAAAGGCGAAATGGAAGATTTATGTTTAAAATATTCCAAGCCAGATGTTTATAATGACATCTTAGAACGTTTAAATGCAACAGAAAAAGAACTTCATGATTCTTTAGAAGAAATGCAAGATTCCATTAGTGAAATGTTAATTGAACATAATATTCCTTTTCACATTAAAAGTCGTGTCAAAAGCGTTTATAGTATTTATAATAAATTAAGTAATGGCAAAAAATGGGAAAACATTTATGATATTTTAGCTTTACGAGTTATTGTTGAAAAAGTAAGTGATTGTTATCTAACCATTGGTTTAATTCATGCCAAATATCGTCCTATTCCCGGGCGTTTCAAAGATTACATAGCAATGCCAAAACAAAATATGTATCAAAGCTTACATACCGGTATTTTTGGTAGTGATGGCAATCGTTATGAAGTTCAAGTAAGAACGGAAGAAATGGATGAAATTGCTGAAAAAGGTGTTGCCTCTCACTTTTCTTATAAAGAAAAAGAAACGCAAAAACATATGAAAAATATGATGGAACAAAAGCTAGAAATATTCCGTAATTTAATTGAATCATCTGATACATTAAGTGATAAAGATTTTCAAACAAGTTTGCAAGAAGAATTTTTAAATGAAAGTATCTATGTCTTTACCCCAAAAGGCGATGTTCTAGAACTTCCTAAAGGATCTACTCCAATTGACTATGCCTATCGCATCCATTCTGAAATAGGAAATAAAATGGTAGGTGCGATTGTAAATGATATAATCGTTCCTCTTACGTATGAACTCCAAAACAATGATGTTGTTAAAATCAAAACGAATCCAAATTCTACACCAAATAAAGAATGGTTAAATTTTGTCAAAACATCTCATGCTCGAAATAAAATAAAAGCATATTTTAGTAAACAAGAAAAAGAAACATACACAGAATCAGGGAAAAATATATTAATGAATGAATTAAGAAAGAAAAAATTAGTTTTTGATACATTATTTACTCCAGAGAAAATTAAGAAAGTATGTACCGAATTAAAATTAGAAGATTTAGATGATATTTATTTTTCAATTGGTTCTCTTCGCTTTACCGCCACTTATATTTTAAGTGTTCTAATGGGTGAGAAAAAAGAAATTCAAGATGTTTTACTAGAACGAGTTCAAAGAAAAGAAACCAAACCATCTTCTTCTAATGAATCTAAAATATTTGTGAATGGAAAATCAGACATTCTTGTATCTTTAGCAAAATGCTGTCATCCTATTTATGGAGATGAAATTATCGGTTTTATTACCAAAGGAGAAGGGGTATCCATACATAAAAAAGAATGTCCAAATATTATGGGAAGAAAAGAAAGAATAGTTGATGTTTCTTGGAACGTAAAAGAAGGGGACACATTCCTTACCCATATTCAAGTAAGAACTGATAATCGTAAAAACTATTTAGCAGATTTAATTAGCAAATCTTCCGAAAAAAATGTTTATATTGATTCTGTTAACACCAATGAAAAAAATGATGAAACAGTCTATGATTTTCTATTAAAAACAGCAAGTAAAGAAGAACTCGAAAATTTTATGAATAGTTTACTATCTTATTCTTTTGTAAGGAGTGTTAGTAGAGTATGAGAGTTTTAGTTCAAAGATGCGAGAATGCAAAAGTTGAAGTTCAAAATAAAATCGTTGGAACAAGTTCGAAAGGATTAATGATTTTAGTTGGTTTTACTGAAAATGATTCTCGAAAAGAAATTGAATTTTTAGCGAAAAAAGTCGTGAATTTACGTATTTTTCCTGATGAAAATGGTGTGATGAATAAAAGTTTATTGGATGTAAAAGGCTCCATTCTTTCCGTTTCACAATTTACATTATATGCAGATACTGCCAAAGGAAACCGTCCAAGTTATATGAAAGCGTTAAAGGGCGAAGAAGCAACAAAACTTTATGATTTATGGAATGAAGAATTAAGAAAGTATGTTACTGTTCAAACAGGCATTTTTGGTGCAGATATGAAAGTAACATTCACTAATGTTGGGCCAACAACAATTTGGTTTGAAAAATAATATTATTTGTGGTATGATAAGCACCGCAAAACAAAGGGGAGTTTTAATATGGATTATTTTACTGAATTAATGAATGAAATAGAACAAAAAATAAAAGAACATGAATTAATTGTTGAACAGAATAACAATTCGATAGTAACCGTGCAGAAAAATTTTGCCGAAAAAAATGAAGAAAAGGAATTGTTACATGAAAAATTAAATGATTTAAAATCTCAAGAGGAAGACCTACTTCATCCTTGGCATGCTTTAGTGAAAAAGTGTTATAATGATTTTCCTAACCTTTGTGCTTTATTTATCATTCATTTAGTTTTTGCCGGTGTAATTCTTTTGGTTGATGGATATGCGATAATGAAGGCCTTTTTGATAGGTAGTTTTATAATACTATTCGCAGGAGATGTCAGTAAGATTTTATTTTGCAAGGATACTAACTTAAAAAAAATTTATCAAAGGATAAAAACTACAGAAAATATAATAAAATGCCTAGAAAATGAACAAATGAAATTAAGATTTAAGCAAAAGGATTTAAATAATCAAAATAAAATTTTAATGACTCATATTTCAGACCTTGAAGATAAGAAAGAACAACTTATGTTCAAAAAAAATGAAGCATTTTCTAGACTTATGAATCATCCGACAATGAAGGAATATATAAAGAAAATAGAAGAATCGCATAGTAAAATGGATGAATTACGTTCTATGCAGGCATCTTATGAAGAACAATTTTTAAATCAAGAATATGAAAACCAAAGCATTGAACAAGAATTGGGAGTTCATTTAGATTTAAAACAAGAACGAAAATAAACTTTTCGTTTTTTTCTAATTTTTTTTATGGTACAATATCTATTAAGAGATGATGTGTGGTATGAAAGAAAAAAAACGTTTTGCCGAAGGAATTTGTTTTTATAAACTATTTTGGATTTTCTTTTTTGGTTGTATTTTTGGAGCTTATTATGAAGAAATATTAAATTTAGTGATTCATTATCATCTTCATCATGAGTTTGTTTGGCAATTAAGAAGAGGGGTAATATGGGGTCCATTTTCACCAGTTTATGGAATGGGCGCTGTTTTAATGATTGGCATTTTAGGAAGAAAAGAAAGACCAGATTGGAAAACTATCCTTTATGGAGCATTCATCGGAGGAAGCTTTGAATATTTAATTAGTTTTTTACAAGAAACTTTTTTAGGAACAGTATCTTGGGATTACACACAAGAATTTTTAAATATTAATGGAAGAACAACAATTCCTTTTGCAATTGTTTGGGGCCTTTTAGCTTTAGCATTAGTAAAAATATTTTATCCCGCTATTTCAAATATTGTGGAATCTTTACCTAAAAAATTTGGAACTATTTTGACAAAAATTTGTATTGTTTTTCTAGTATTTGATTTTACTATTTCCTGGGGAGCTTTAGCCCGTCAATTATTTCGCCATAATGGTCTTGAACCACTTACTTTTGTAGGAGAATTTTTTGATACTTATTTTCCTGATGAGGTTCTAAAAAAGACTTATAACAATATGAAAGTAATAGAGGTAAAAAAATGATTTGGTGTTTTGGCATTGGTTTTGCTTTCCTTTTTCTAGGTCTTTTTCTCATGTTTTATCCAAAATGGCTTAAGAAAAACAATCAAGAAAGATTAGAAAAAAAAGGGAAAAAAGATCCTTCTATCGCAATTCTGATTCCAGCGAGAGATGAATCAAAAGTAATTGAAGGATTATTACAATCGATTGAAGAACAAACTCTTAAAGTTCCTTCCCAAAATATTTATATTATTGTGGAAAGCAAAAAAGATCCAACCGTCACAATTGCCAAAAAACATCAAATGCAAATTTTTATTCGCAAAAAATTAGAATTAAAAACAAAAGGATATGCTCTGCAAGAACTAGTAGAAGATTTAGCAAAAAAAAAGATATACTATGATTGTTATTTTATTTTTGATGCAGATAATAGATTAGAAAAAGATTTCTTAGAAAAAATGATAAAAGATTATCAAAAAGGATATGCCATTTCAACCGGATATCGATCCTTAAAAAATAAAGATAAAGTTTTTCCTGTCAGTGCCGGATTGACCTTCTATTTAGTAAATGAAGTTCGTAATCAAATGTCTTTAAAGAAAAACGGAAATATCATTTTATCTGGAACTGGTTATTATATTCATGGTAAATATATCAAAGAATGGCAAACTTTTCCTTTTCACTCTTTAACAGAAGATTATGAAAGTTCTTTATATTATGCTCTTCATCAAATTAGTACTCATTACTGTGAAGATGCCTGTTTCTATGATGAACAGCCAGAAAAATATAAAACAAGTATTAAACAAAGAAGTCGTTGGATTAAAGGCTATTTTACCAATTGGTTTCACTACCGAAAAAAATTAAAAGAAAAAAGAAAACAAAATCCATCAAATTATGCTTCCCTTTTAGAAATGGAAATTGGTATTTTACCTGTGATTTTAATTATTATAGGTTTTATATTAATTTTAGGCTTTGGAATTTTTTTGGCTCCTGCGAAATTATCTCTTCGGCTTCTTCTTTTCGTAATTGGATTAGGTTTAATTTATCTTCTTTTAGTGATTATTACAGCAATGCTCCTTTGGATTGCAACTAAAAAAATGCCTTTAAAAAAAGAAGTAATACTTGGTGTTTTATTCTATCATCCTATCTTTTTAATTTCTTATGTTCATGCTCTTTTCGTAGCCATATTTGATAAAAATTTAGGATGGGAAAAAATTGAACGAAAAAGTAAACTGTAAAATAGGAAAGAAACGCTTGACTTTTTTAGTAAATCCGCTTTAAAATAAAGAAGTAAATTTTCTTAAAAAAGGAAAAAAGTAATATCATTTCTTTAAGAAAAGAGAGGGCTAAATGCTGAAAATGCCTCTTAAAGATGATATGAAAAAACGCTCCTTTGTTGTCTTAAGAAACGGGGTAAAACTCGATATCAAAATAAGAGTACCTAGGTAAAGTAAGGTGGCACCGCGGGAGTTTCCCGTCCTTACATCTATCTAGGTTTTTCTTTTGGAGGGATAGTTTTTATGAATAATTTAGAGAAAGATATTGAAACACTAAAGAAAATGATTTATGAATTTTTTTTAATTCCATTTGGAGAGCCAGATGAATATATAAAACAAAATCAAAAAGAAACTCTTTCTTTATTATACCAACTAGGTTATGGCAGCAAAGTAGATGAAACTTTACTAGAAAATATCTGGGCTGGCAAGGAAGATGAAAATATTAAAAAAGCCATGAAAAGATTAAGAAATCAATCTTCTCAAACTATTTATCAAAAAAAGTATTCTCAATATTTACAAAGAAAAATCAATCCGCTTGAATTAAAATTTTTAATAACTAAGTATTTAGTAAATCAAAAAAATCATTTATTAAAACAAGAAGAATTAGATGAATTAAAACAAGTTATTACCATATTATTAGAAAGATTAGGCTATTCGCCAACAAATTTAAATACCGAAAACTTAAAAGAATATATTACACTTTTAGAAAAAAAGAGTGAAAAAGAAATCATCACCCAAGAAAAAGAAGCAATCATCAAAGAAAGATTAGGAAAGGATGAGAATCATGTACTTAAATGAATTATTTCAAAAACAAGAAGAATTATTAGAAAAAGAGGTTACCGTTCATGGCTGGATTAGAAATCATCGCCCTCAAAAAGAATTTGGGTTTATTGATTTTTCGGATGGAACTTGTATGAAACATTTACAAATTGTTTATACAAAAGAATTAAAAGATTTTGCATTCTTTACTTCTTTAAAAAATGGATCTTCTATTGAAGTGACAGGCATTTTAAAGAAAAGTGAAGGAAAAGGTCAAGAAATAGAACTTCAAGCCAAAACAATTGTATTAATTGGTGATTGCCCTTTAGATTATCCATTACAACCGAAAAGACATAGTTTAGAATTTTTAAGAAGCATTGGTTATTTAAGACCACGGGCCAATTTATTTCAAGCAGTCTTTCGTATTCGCAGTCTAGCAGCTTTAGCCATTCATGAGTATTTTGGTCAAAATGGATATGTCTATTTTCATGCTCCTTTAATAACAGCAAGTGATTGTGAAGGAGCTGGGGAAATGTTTCAAGTAACCACTTTACCATTAGATGAATTAAAAGGAAAACCAGATTATAAAAAAGATTTTTTTGGTAAAAAAGCTAATTTAACAGTCTCTGGCCAATTACAAGCTGAAACATTCGCGACAGCTTTTTCGAAAGTATATACGTTTGGTCCAACATTTCGGGCAGAAAATTCCAATACCAAAACTCATGCTTCTGAATTTTGGATGATTGAACCAGAAATTGCTTTTTGTGATTTAAATCAAGATATGGATATCATGGAAAGCATGTTAAAATATGTCGTTTCTTATGTACTAGAGCATGGCGAAGAAGAAATGAAATTTTTAGATCAATATCAGCAACCCGGCTTAATCAATAAATTACAAAATTTAGTTCAAAGTAACTTTACTAGAATTACTCATGAACAAGTCATCACCATTTTAAAAGAAGCTGATGTCAAATGGGAATTTGAGCCAAAATATGGCGAAGATATTCAAAAAGAACATGAAAAATATATTACAGAATACTTTCATGGACCTGTATTTATTACCAATTGGCCAAAGGATATTAAAGCATTTTACATGAAACAAAACGAAGATGGCCAAACTGTCGCGGCGGTGGATTTAGAAGTTCCCGGAGCTGGCGAATTAATGGGTGGCAGTCAAAGAGAAGAAAACTATGAAAAACTAGTTCAAAGAATGAATGAATTACAAATGGATACTGCAGAAATGGAATGGTACTTAAATTTAAGAAAATATGGAAGTGTTCCACATTCTGGTTTTGGAATGGGTTTTGAACGCTTATTAATCTATCTTACCGGAGTAGAAAACATAAGAGATGTCATTCCATATCCTCGTACTCCAGGCTCTTGTGATTTTTAGAAAGGAAGAAAAAATGCCAAATAAATATCGTAATTGTACTTGCATAGAATGTAATCTTTCTAAAATAGGCGAAGAAATCACAATCAGTGGTTGGGTTGATCGAATAAGAGATCACGGTGGAGTTTTATTTTTGGATTTAAGAGACCATACCGAAATTTTGCAAATTGTAAGTAACGATGATAGCCTTTTGAAAGGACTTACAAAAGAAAGTGTAATAAAAGTAACCGGAGTTATAAGAAAAAGAGGCAAAGATACTTACAATCCCAAATTAAAAACAGGTGAAGTTGAACTATTTGCGAATACCTTAGAAGTATTAAATAAAGCCAAAACACCACTTCCTTTTGAAATTCAAAATAGTCGTCAAAAAAGCGAAGATCTTCGTTTAAAATATCGTTATTTAGATCTTCGAAATAAAGATGTGCAAAAAAATATTCTTCTTCGTAGTGAAATATTACATTTTATTCGTAACAAAATGTATCAGATGGGCTTCATTGAAGTCCAAACACCAATATTATCTGCAACCAGTCCTGAAGGGGCCCGAGACTTTTTAGTTCCTTCCCGGACCTGGAAAGGAAAATTTTATGCTTTACCACAAGCTCCACAAATTTATAAAGAGCTTTTAATGGTCGGTGGCATTGAAAAATATTTTCAAATTGCTCCTTGTTTCCGCGATGAAGATGGAAGAAAAGATCGAACCTTAGAATTTTATCAATTAGATTTTGAAATGAGTTTTGTAGAAGAAGAAGAGATTTTAAAAATAGGTGAAGAAATATTTACAGATATCATGAAAAACTTTTCGAAAAAAAATCTTGTTACGCCATTTCCTAGAATGACTTACAAAGAAGCCATGGAAAAATATGGGACAGATAAACCTGATTTAAGAAATCCCTTAATCATCAAAGATGTTACTGAAATACTAAAAAATACAACTTTTAAACCATTTAAAAATAGCACCATCAAAGCAATAACTGTAGATGAAATAGGAACAAAACCAAATAGTTGGTTTGATGAAATTGTTTCATTTGCTTCATCGATCGGAATGCCGGGGATTGGCTACTTAACTTTTTTAGGGGAAAATACTTTCAAAGGCCCGATTGATAAATTTTTAACACCAGAAGAGCGAGATTCCCTAATAAATGAATGTCACTTAAAACCAAATTCTGTCTTATTTTTTATTGCCAACCATTCTCGAAAAGTTGCCGAAAAATTTGCTGGAGAAATTCGTTTAGAACTGGGAAGAAAAGCCAATTTAATTGAACAAAATGTTTTAAAATTTTGTATTGTGAAAGATTTTCCAATGTTTGAATGGAACGAAGAAAAGAAAAAAATTGAATTTTGTCATAACCCATTTAGTCTTCCGCATGAAGGTCGAAAAGATTATGAAAGAAAAGAACCATTAGATATTTTGGCTTACCAATTTGACTTTGTATGTAATGGTGAAGAAATGGCTAGTGGTGCTCTTCGAAATCACGATTTAGAATCATTAAAAAAAGGTTTTGAAATTGTAGGATATCAAAAAGAAGAAATAGAAAAACGTTTTCCATCTATCTCTAAAGCTTTTCAATATGGCGCGCCACCACATGGCGGGATGGCTCCTGGATTAGACCGAATTTTAATGATGATTTTAGATGAACCAAATTTAAGAGAAGTGAGTGCTTTTCCGACAAGTAGTTCAGGAGTAGATTATTTAATGGGTTCGCCAAGTGAAATAACAAATGAAGAATTAAAAGAATATGGATTATGTAGAAGAGGTGAAGAAAAATGAAAGAATTTACCAAAGAAATGGTAGATGATTATGCTGAAAAATTATTAATTGGCTTAACGGATGAAGAAAATAAAATGGTTCTAGATGAATTTGCTTTGATTGATAAAGATATTTCGTCCGTATGTCAAATCAAAGGAATTGAAAAAGTAGAACCAATGACTCATGCTTTAGATGATTTTGAGTATGTTTTAAGAGAAGATATAGTGGAAGATTCTGTTCCAATTGAAGATTTACTTTCTAATGCTGGAGATACAGAAGGTAGTGAAATCGTGGTTCCAAAGGTGGTGGGATAAAATGAATATGGAAAAAGGAATTGTTGAACTTCATGAAATGTTACAAAAAAAAGAAGTGACTCCTAATGAATTAATTGCTGAATCAAAGAAACGTTCTAAAGAGATTCAAGAAGAATGTAATGCTTTTGTGACAATTTTAGATGATGTAACCTATGATGGACCAATTGATACTTTACTTGCGGGAATTCCCTATGGAATTAAAGATAATTATTCAACCAAAGGAGTTTTATCAACAGGCTCTTCCAATACTTTAAAAAATTATGTTCCCTTTTTTGACGCGACTGCTGTAGAAAACTTAAAAAAAGCTCATGCTGTTTTTGTAAACAAAACGGTATTAGATGAGTTTGGAATGGGTGGAACCGGAACAACTGGACACACCGGAATAGTAAAAAATCCATGGGATAATGAAAGAATGTGTGCTGGAAGTTCAGCAGGAAGCGCGGCTGCTGTTGCAAGTGGTGTTTATCCTTATGCATTAGGAAGCGATACAGGAGACTCCATTAGAAAACCCGCTGCCTACTGTGGCATTGTTGGCTATAAACCAACTTATGGCATGATTAGCAGATATGGTTTATTTCCATTCGCATCTTCTTTAGATACTTGTGGAGTATTAACAAGAAGTGTAGAAGATGCAGCCATTGTCGTGGATGCCATGAAAGGAATTGATCCTAAAGACATGACCTCTTGGGATTCATCAAAAATTCATTTATATGAAAATTTAAAAAATACTTCCCCTAGAAAAGTTTGTACAATTCCCGAAATTTGTGATTTAAAAAACTATCCAAACGCTTCTACAGAATTAAAACTTCATTTAGAAAATTATCAAAAAACCTTAAATCTCTTAAAAGAAATGGGCTATCAAGTAGAAGAAGTATCAATTGATAAAACTCTTTTAAATGCTTTAGCATCTTGTTATGTAATTTTATCTTGTGCTGAAGCTACCAGTAATATGTCTAATTTAACTGGAATTATCTTTGGCCCACGAAGTGAAAAAGAAAACGTGATGGAAATGATAAAAGACCATCGTACCAAAGGATTTTCACCATTAATTAAAAGGCGTTTTGTAATAGGTTCTTATGTTTTACAAAAAGAAAATAAAGATCGATATTTTCATAATGCTCAAAGAGTAAGAAGATTAATCGTAGATCGAATGAAAGAAATTTTAAAAGACTATGATGCTGTCATATTACCCGTTGGAACAGGACCAGCCAAAAAACTAAAAGGTCAAAAAGATATTTTGGATAAAGAATCTACTGTTTTAGAAGAACATTTACAAATTGCAAACTTCGGTGGATTTCCAAGTATCACAATTCCAAATGGTTTTGTCCATGATTTACCAGTTGGAATAAATATTACAGGAAATTGTTATGAAGATGAAAAAGTGTTACAAATTGCTTATGACTTAGAAAGGAAAATGAACTATAAAGGCCAAATAAGAAAGAAGGTGTCACATGAGTAAATATAAAGCTAAAATTGGACTTGAAATGCATTGTGAAATCTCCAAGACAAACACCAAACTTTTTTCGGGTGCCCAAAATACCTACACTGAACATGCAAATACTTGTGTAAGACCAGTTGATATGGCTTTTCCAGGAACATTACCAGTCTTAAATAAAGAAGCTGTAAGATTATCTTTAATGACCAGTATGATTTTAGGTTGTAAACAACCAGAATATATGTACTTTGAACGAAAAAACTATTATTATCCAGATTTACCAAAAGGCTATCAAATTACTCAAGAAACAAAACCAATTCCCGTTGGAATTTATGGAAGTGTTACTTTTGAATGTGAGGGCACTTTAAAAACAGTAAGAGTCAATAATATTCATTTAGAAGAAGATGCAGCATCCTTAGATCATTACTACAATACAAGTAATATTGATTATAATCGTGCTGGTGTTCCTTTACTAGAATTAGTCACTGAACCAGACTTTCATTCTGCTGAAGAAGCAGTTGCTTTTCTAGAACATATGAGAAGTGTCTATCAATATGCAAATATTAGTGATGCAGATACCAAAAAAGGCCAAATTCGATGTGATGTCAATGTTTCTATTATGGATGAATCATTAGATGAAAATAATCCCGAAAATTGGGGAACCAAAGTAGAAATCAAAAATGTCAATTCCTTTGGTGGCGTGAAAGATGCGATAAACTATGAAATCAAAAGACAAATTGAATTAAAAGAAACTGGGGAATATGACAAAATGGAGCAACAAACAAGAAGATGGGATGAAGAATCAGGCACTACAAAATTCATGCGTAGCAAAGTAGATGCCATCGATTATAAATATTTTGTTGAACCAAATATTCCTAAATTTAAACTAGATCCCAAATGGTTAGAAGAAATAAAGAAAAGCATTCCAAGACTTGCCTTAGAACGAAAACAAGAATATCAAAACACTTATGGATTATCAAACTATGATGCCACCGTTTTAGTAAAAGAAAGAGAAGTTGCAGACTATTTTGAAAACTGTATTCAATTAGGAATTGAGCCTAAAATCGCTAGTAACTGGGTGAGTGGTAACATCTTAGGCGAAGTAAATAAAGAAGGTATTTCGATCCAAGACTTTTATTTAACACCAGCAATGTTAAAACAAATTATTGATCCACTTCAAAAAGGAATTATTTCTTCAAAACAAGCCAAAGAAATTTTTCAAAAATCAATCACCGAGAAAAAAGAACCAAAAACAATGATTAGTACTGAAAATGCTCAAATATCAGATGAAAAAGAATTATTAGAAATTATAACATCTATTTTAGAAAAAAATTCATCTCAAATAGAAGAATATAAAAATGGTCGAACTAATTTATTTGATTATTTTGTAGGACAAGTGATGAAAGAAACAAGAGGAAAAGCAAATCCAGTCAAAACCAAAGAATTACTTACGAAAGAACTTTCCAAATGAAACAAGATTTTCGAATGGATATCTTATACATATGTGATTTATACAGGCGTTTTGAAAATGAAACAGATCCAGCTAGAAAAGCTCAAAAATTTGAATATTTAAAAGCTGGGGCTTTATGGTTCTGTGAAAAATGTAACAAACACTTTCATAAAGAAAAGAAAGCTCATGAATGGATTACTTGGTTAATAGAAAATGGTTATGCTGAGTTTGAAACAAAAGAAAAAGGAGTTTCTAAAAAATAAACTTCTTTTTTATACTTTGGTTTTAGGATACGGTTTTCTTTCATTCGTTAAACCAAGCAAATAATCAATACTAACTCCATAAAACTTTGCTAATATAGCTAATTTATCAATAGGAATAGAACGTAATCCTGACTCGTATCTCGAATATTGAACTTGACTTGTGTGAAGAATTTTTGCAATATCTTTTTGTTTTAAATCACGATCTTCCCGAATTTCTCTTAATCGATCAATGTTCATAGCATATCACCTGTTCTTATTTTTTCATAACACCGAAATCATAACTTGAAAATATAACCAAATGGTTATATAATGATAAAAATAGAGAGTAGAGTAAAAAATATCGGAGAAACTAGAAAATAAGAAAGGACTAAAAATATGGAAAAAAGAAAATATTATTTCATTGGAATAGGTATTATTATAATTCTTTTACTAGGAGTAGGTGTTTCATTTGCTTATTGGATGATGAATTTAGAGCAAAGAGATCAAAATTTAGTTGCCTCAGATTGCTTTCAAATGAGTTTTGATGGAGAAAACGCCATTCAATTACAAAATGCTTATCCAATTCCGAAAAA
>CANQFE010000007.1 GCA_947598285.1 uncultured Bacilli bacterium | reverse complement strand
GAAATTAGGTACAATAATTTTATAACACATTCTTTCGCTTGCTCAAGATGTGCTATAAAATGCTTTACATTATAACATGAATTTTAAGATAAGTTTAGAGGCTAAGATTTTTTTGCCTTCTGATTTAAATTCATAAAAGACTAGCATTTTATTAAATCTATTCTTTGTTTTCCAATTTTTCTTTTTTGGCTATATACTGATAGTTCAATTTATTTTGATGAATAATTACTGATTTTCCTAAATTCTTCTCAATGTCTTTTCTTGCAACCTTTGCCGCATGTCCACCCATTTTAGCAATCTCTTTATTTTGAGCTAATTCATAAAGTTTATGTTATTTAGCAAGTTCTTCTAAATCAGCAAGTCAAACTTTAAAAGGTTCTTTAGACCAAAATAACACTATTCATTTTCTAAATCGATATGTAAATTTAATTCTTCTTCAGTTGGTAATTCTTTTAAAATTTCAGGCGGTAAATATTCTGATAATTCATATGAACTAACTCCGATAGGTTTATGTATATCTTTTAAAGCATATTCAACCGAAAATTTATCTTTATTTCGACAAAGTATTAATCCTATACTTGGATTATCTTGTTTATCTTTGACTAAATCATCTATTGCTGAGAGGTAAAAATTGACTTTTCCTATATATTCAGGCTTAAATTCAGTATTTTTTAGTTCAACTACAACATAACAATGAAGTTTAATATGATAAAATAATAAATCGATAAAATATTCCTTGTTTCCAACTTCCTATTTATATTGGTTTCCAACAAAACAAAATCCATTTCCTAATTCTAATAATACAGTTTTTATTTTTTCAACCATAGCTTGTTCCAAATCAGTTTCAATGTAGTTTTGTTTTAATCCGGTTAAATTGAGAATAAAAGGATCTTTCATCATATCTTTTGCTAAGTCACTTTGATGTTTAGGTAGAGTTTCATAAAAATTATTTGGCTTGTCTCCAAGAACTTGCCTTTCATACAATTTGCTTTTTATTTGAAAGGCTAATACATCATAACTCCAACCGTTAATTAATGTTTGTTCCATATACCAAACTCTTTGAATATTATCTTCAATCTTGTCTAAAATAAGCATATTATGTGACCAAGGAATTTGTGCAGACGATGTCTGCACTTTTTCACTTTTAGAGCATTCAATATAATATTTTTTCATATTTTTTAAATTTCGTACAGAGAAACCTTTAATATTTGGAAATGTCAATTTAAGTTCTATTGCTAATTCATCAATAAATTTATTTCCCCAACTAGAATTTTCATTAATTGTTTTTCCAATATTATAATATAATTTTAATAAATTCATATTAGCATTTTTAAAAATTTCATACTTCGTTTTATTTATCTCTTGCTTTATCTGTTCTACGATATTTTTTAAATCTTTCACTTCAGTTGTCAACATTTTAATTTCTCCTTTTTTAATTTTGTAGACGCGTAATGCTTGGAACTGATTCAATTAATCTTAATATTCCTTTTGTATCTAGTGTATCAGTATTTCTCATTTTTCCATCTTGTGCAGTCATCTTCAATTGCACGATATTCTCGTGCAGTTGACTTTCTTCTTCTTTAAGTTTTCTTTTCAAATCACTCCAATAATTCCTAGGAATATTAGAATTTGTTAATGCACCAATAACATCAACGACACTAAAAAAATATTCTTCTTTTTCAGCATTCCAAATGCTTCTAATTTCTTTTCTTTCAAATAGATTTGAAATTGTTTCTAATTTTGTTTGATTCATAGAACCCTCCTTGATAAGAATATTATATAGCAAGAACGTATGTTTGACAATATATTTTTGTGGATTATTGTCATTTATTTATAGTAAAAAAACAAATCTTATAAATGGCCTGTTTATCATTTCATCATGAAAAGGTTTTACTCACTCGTTTCTTTTCTTTTTAAAAAATTTCTTAGTACTATTACGATAAAATAGCCAATGATAATTCCCCAAAAATTCATAATGATATCATCGATATCAAAACTTCGGCCGATAAAAGGTTGTAAGATTTCAATAATAGAAGGAATTAAAATAGCATATATAAAAATATTTTTATGATTGATTTTTTGAAAACATAAAGAAAGTAATATACCAAAAGGAACAAACATTAAAACATTGCCTATAATCATGGTGATGTCCCAGCTACCGAGCAAATATTCACCTATAATTACTTTATATAAAGTAGGAACAAAGTTATATGAAAATTCAAACATACCTTTGAAAGGATTTTCACTAGAACCATAAAATATATAATGCCAAAAACTACTCCAAAAATTACTTGGCACTAATGTTAAATGAAATAACCCTACGATATAGCAAACAAATAGGAAATATAGGATTTCTTTACGATAATTTATGTGTAGTTTTTTCTTTTTTAAATAAGTAATTCTAATAGCAATATAAAAGAAACCTAGTAATACTGTGATTGGTATAACTTGTATAAATTGATTGATAATAGAACTTCCTAACAATAATTTTTTCACGATACTGCTCCTATATACTATAAAGTATAACAAAAAAAGCAAATTTCATAAAGAGTTTGCTTATTGTATTATAACTTTAACTTATTCATTTTCATTGCCATACATTTGCCCTTTCGTTTCAAGCCCTAACAATCTTCCATATTCAAATATATAGGATAAACTAAATAAGAACAATATTTCTACCAAGTCATAAATTTCAAATTCAATATTTAGATCAGAACTTAATAACAATTCAAACACACCACCACCAATATTACTCATTAGAATGATGATAATCATTTTCCAAGCAATTTTCTTTATTAAACTAACATTTTCTAAAGTAAATGGTGTTTCTCCTTGATTGATATTATCAAATAATGTTTCTAAATGTTTAAAGATGAGAGATGTCAAAATAATTACTACTAAAAGAACAGCAAAACCTGTTTCAACATAACCAATGATTTTAGCTTTGCTATTGTTTTCAAAGATTGACACTACTTTGGTATTTAAAAATTCTTTATCAGCATCAGCTAAAACAAATGATCCAACTTTTAAAACTACTTTGTCATTTTCTTCGGTAATATTAATATTATGATCTTTCAAATCCAAAGTTAAATTATTATCTTTTATTATTGTCTTTTGAATGAAATAAGGCGACATGACTAAAATGAAAAAAAGAAAAGGAATCGCAATATAGCAAACAATTCTGCCTATTTTAGAGATCACAGAAATAATTTTACTTAAAACTTTCATTTTCTGTTGTTCTTCTTTTTTTAGACTAACAACTTTAGTTTTAACATCATCTCCAAGAGAATTAATATCAATAATACTATCATTTACTAAATCACTAATTTTACAATGAAAAATTTTACATAACTCTAATAAATTATTCATAGTTGGATAGGCATCTCCCGTTTCCCATTTACTAACAGATTGCCTAGAAACACTCACCTTTTCGGCTAATGCTTCCTGTGATAGTTTTTTTGAAATTCTGATTTTTTTTAAATTGTCTCCAAATTTCATTTAGAATACCTCCATTTAAAATAAATGATAGATGTAAAACTCATTTTAAACTATCAACTTTTAGTTGCATTTATAATTTAATTAAACTATTTTCTATTATTATATCATGACTAGAAAAAAGAACAACTTAAAAAAGATTATATTTTTCTTTGCAATTTTACATTCAAATGTTTTATTTTGGTTGGATCCATTTCTAAAAGAGAAGAGGGAAAACCAAGTTTAAAATTTGGTTCTTGGTTTTGAATAAAACTTTTGGTGTAACCAAGAGGAATTAATACTCTTTTGTCAATCAAAGGTATAATTTTTTCAGTATAGATTTCATAACTAGGACGATGTTCATTATATAGATTATACATTGATGCAAAATCTTTTACCGTAAAATTTCCTTTCATAGAAAGAAAATAATCTAGCATTTGGGCTTCTTCCTTCGATAAAGGAATCTTTTTTTCAATTTGTTGAATAAAATATTCTTTTTCTAATTCTCGTTCCACTTGCGTTAACATATATTTTAAAAATAAAGTAATATCTCCATAAGCTCTTCCTTTGATAATATTTTGTTCATATTCTCGTTTTGCAAAAGAAATCGCCCGATTAAAAATAATATAAGGATAGCATTGATGTGTTAATAAATACCACATGGAAACAGTTCGACTCGTCCTGCCATTTACATCAAAATAAGGATGAATATAAACAAAATAAAAATGCATAATTTGTGATTTTAAAAATATATCAATTTCATTTTTTTCTTTGGTATCTTCGTTTACATACTCAAAAAATTGATTCATATATTCTTCTAAATCGTTTTCATTGACTCCCAAAAAAGGTTCTACATCCAAACGATTTCCTTTTAAAATATAGACAGGAGCAGTCCGATAGTACTTCCCCATTCGCGCCTCATCAGCAGGTTCTAATATTCCGTTACTTAAGATTTGATAAAGTTCTTTTAAAGAATCTTTATTAATTTTTTGATGTGTTAAGATATATTGATACCCATAATAAAGATTAATAATTCTTTTTCTTTCTTGTTCACTGATTGGTGTTTTTCTTTTTCGGATGACTTCTTCAATAATAGATAAATCATCTTTGATTCCTTCGATTACATTATTTGATTTAATTTCTTGACTCATCATCATTTTTTTGGCAAATGATAAAGTTTTCATATTATCTTGTCCATCTAAAAACTGGAAAAGTTCTTCTTCAGTCATTTGTAAATCATCTTTTTTAAAATGTAAAAACATCCCATTTTCCATTTTTAAATTTAATGTCACATAATGTTTCATCTAAAATACCCCCACATTTCATATTTCATAAATTTTTATTATTTTGATAATCTTCTAAAAAACTTTTGTGCTTACCATTTTTTCTTACTCCTAAAACACAATTTAAATTGACATTATCTAAAGCTTTAAAAATATTATAATCAATATCTGGATTCATTTTTCTTAAGTGTTTTATGAGTTCTTTCATTTCCTGACGTTTACTTGTATTATCATTAGAAAGTAAATTTTTTTCTGTAAATTTGCATGCACAGTTTAGAAAAGAAAGATGATTATAATCACGCCAAGAAACAATTGATTCTTCTTTGACCAAATAAAGAGGTCGAATTAATTCTAAGCCAGCAAAATTCTCACTTGGTAATTTAGGCATCATAGTTTTGATTTCAGAACCATAAAACATGGAAAGTAGAGTTGTTTCAATCACATCATCAAAGTGATGTCCTAAAGCAATTTTATTACAGCCAATTTGTTTAGCATAATCGTATAAATATCCTCTTCTCATTCTAGCACAAAGATAACAAGGGCTTTTTGTCGCGATTTTTTCGATGACAGCAAAAATATTGCTTTCAAATATTTCAATTGGAATATTTAATTTTTTGGCATTTTCTAAAATCATTTCTTGATGAGATTGTTGATATCCAGGATTCATAAGAACATAATGCGCTTCAAAATGCATTTGACCATGACGATGTAATTCTTGCATACATTTGGCCAGTAAAAAAGAATCCTTTCCGCCACTTATACAAACCATGATTTTATCATTTTCTTGAATCAGTTCATAATCATTGACTGCTCTTATAAATCTTCGCCAAATTTCTTTTCGATATTTTTTAATAATGCTTCTTTCAATTTCTTGATATTTTTCCATTTTGTTTAAACTCCTTTGTTATCTTTATTTAAGAGAAAAAACTAAAAGTTATTATACTAAAAAATTTAGATTTTGTCATAATTTTTTGGTAACTTTTCGTAATCTTAAAGCATTAAACACAACACATAAACTAGAAATCATCATTGATGCACTAGCAATCATTGGATTAATTTCAAGTCCAAAATTTTTAAAAAGGCCCATAGCAAGTGGAATCATTAAAATATTGTAGAAAAAGGCCCAGAATAAATTTTGTTTAATATTTCTTACTGTCTTTTTCCCAATCAAGAAAAGAGTGCAAATATTATCAATTTGATCATTCATGAAAATAACGTGAGAAGAATTCGCAGCAATATCTGTACTTCCTTGAAAACTAATTCCAATATCAGCTGTTGCTAAAGAAGGGGCATCATTAATTCCATCTCCAACCATAGCTACTTTTTTGCCTTGTTTTTGTAATTCTTGAATAAATTTCGTTTTATCACTTGGCATAACATTTGCGATGATATGTTTCATTTTCAATTCTTGGCCAATTTGGTTTGCTGTTATTTCATTATCACCAGTTAACATAAAAACATCATAGCCTGATTCATTTAATTTTTTTATCGTATTCTTTGATTCTTTATGCAAAACATCTTTCACCCCAATTAAACCAATAATATTATTTTCTTCTAAAACATAAACAAGACTATTTCCGGCGCGAGCTAATTGTTCTTCTTCTTTTTGATAGGGATTTTTCAAGTTCTTGATTATTTTGTGATTTCCTAATGTATAATTTTTGTGATTCATTGTTGCTTTAATTCCTATTCCTGTTAGTTCTTGATACTGACTTACTTTCAGTTTCTTTGTTTCATAAGGAAGAAAAGCCGCGGCAATAGGATGAGTAGAATTTTTTTCAATGTTCGCTACTAAATTCAAAAATGTTTTATCATCATAAACAGAATGATAAAATTGACTTACTTTTAATTTTCCATAGGTGAGCGTTCCAGTTTTATCGAAAACAATCGTATCAATGTGAGAAGCAATTTCTAAAGTTTCACTAGACTTAATCAAAATTCCTTTTTGAGCAGCATTTCCTATAGAAACAACAATCGCTAAAGGAGTGGCAAGCCCTAAAGCACAAGGACAAGCAACAACTAAAACAGTAACCATGCGAAGAAGAGAGGCAGAAAAAACTTCACCTGAAACAAGAGAAAAAAGAAAAGTGATTAACACCATAACAAGAATAAAAGGAACAAAGTAAGAACTTACTCGGTCAGCAATTCTTCCAATAGGCATTTTAGAATTGCTCGCTTGAAGAACCAAATGAACCATTTCTGAAATTGTTGATTTAGGGCCAATTTTTAAAGCTTTATACTCTACATATCCATCATAATTAATAGAACCGGCAACGATATTTTGAGATACACCTTTTTTGATAGGCTTTGATTCTCCGGTAATAAAAGATTCATCAAAATGAGCCGAACCTTTTGTAATTTCACCATCAACGGCGACTTTCATTCCTGGTTTCACAATTAAAATGTCACCGACCAAGACTTCATCAATCGTCACTTTTTTCTCGCCATCCTTTGTTTTTAATAAAGCATTTTGAGGAGTGATTTGAACAAGTTCTTGAATTGCTTCTTTGGTTTTGGCTTTGCTATTTTGATCTATATATCTTCCTAATTTTACAAAAAATAAAATCATACAAACAGATTCAAAGTATAAATTTTCTACTAGCATATGATTTCCTAAAAGAATAAAAATCATATGAATCAAGCTATAAAAGAAACTAACTAATACCCCAAGAGAAACTAAAGTATCCATATTAGCTGAATGAGAAAAAAAGTTTTTCAAACCATTCATAATAATATCTTTACCATAAAATAAATAAGGAATAGTAAAAACAAAAAGCAAAACTGCATACCAATCAGGATGCATCATGGCATCTATACCAAAAAGCATTGGTAAATTTAACATGTGTTCCATCGAAAAATACATGATAAAAAGAAGAAGAAAACCAAGGATAATTAAATACCATTTATTGTAATCTTTTTTCTTTTCTTCCTTTTCTTGATAAATTCCACCATAGGTATAACCTGATTCTTCAATATATTTTGAAATTTCTTTTAAATCTAAATCATCTTCATAATAAATAAGAGCTTGACCTAAAACTAAATTGACTGAAACATCAATAATACCTTTTTGTTTTTTTAAATATTTTTCCACATGATTAGAACAAGCAGAACAAGTCATTCCATCGACTTTTATAATAATATTTTTCATATTTTAAAATTTGCTTCTTTCTTCTTATTTTTTTCACTTTCATTTAATTCTTTGATGGCTATCGAAGCAGCAAGGCTTCCATCTGCTACTGCTGTGGTAAGTTGTCTTAAACTTTTTTCTCTAGTATCGCCTGCCACATAAATGCCATAAGTTTTCGTATGCACGCCGTCCTTTGATAAAATATACCCTTTTTCATTTAAATCAACTACATTACAAAAGATTTCATTTTTAGGTTCTTGACCAATGGCAATAAAAATACCATCTACTTTAATTTCTTTTTCTTGCTGATTGTTTGTTTTTAAAGTGATACTTTCTAGTTTTTCACTTCCATTAAAAGAGGTCACTACAGAATTTAAAACAAGTTCAATATTTTTAATTTTTTTGATTTTTTCAAAATAAGAAGCTTCTCCTCGAAACTCTTCTCTTCGATGAATTAAATATACTTTTTTCGCTAAAGAAGAAAGATAAATAGCATCTTCTAAAGCTGTATTCCCACCACCATTTACAGCAACAATTTTATCTTTATAAAAATGGCCATCACAAGTTGCACAGTAAGAAATGCCCTTACCAACAAAAAAACTTTCATTTGCCAAATTTAATTTTCGATTTTCTGAACCAGTTGCTAATATTACCGATTTGCCATGATAAGTATTTTCTTTCGTAATTACAGTTTTATCTTCTTCTACGCGAATCACCGTTTCATATTTTATTTCTACACCAAGCTTTTGAACTTGTTGATATAAGCGAGTTGCAAATTCATAACCACTGATTTTTTCTATACCCGGATAATTCTCAATTTGACTTGCATTCACAATTTGGCCACCATAACCCTTTGCTTCTAAAACCAAAACTTTTTTATTTGCTCGTAAAGCATAAAGCGCGCTGGTAAGACCAGCTGGACCAGCTCCCACAATAATAATATCAAACATAATATCCTCCTCATTCTTCTTCCATTTTAGAAAATCTATAAAATCTTGTCAATTAGTATCATTTGTCACAAAATATTTTTTTAATTGAGGAAATTCACAAGCCATTTCTTGTAAAAAAATTTCCACATCTTTTTTGATATTCATAAAATATGATTGAAAATATTCTCCAATTAAATTAGGATAAAAAAAAGTAACAACCCGATTCCATTCTTGAATTTCTTTTAACGTGATTTTTTTCATAAGGAAAAACGGTTCTAAAAAAAGGGAAAGATACTCAACTGAGTAATAAGAAAGAAAAGTATTCATACCAAATTTCCAATAATTTCTTCTAGTCTTATTTGCAAAAGTTCTTTTCAGTAAATTTTCCTTCGCTTCTGAAGAAGTAAAATCTCCTAGATAAAAATGATATACTAAATTAGCAATATCTAAATGAGAAATAGCAAAAGAATCGGTAGTATCAATTCGATAAATTTTATTCTTTTGCTTTATTATTTCAATGCCGTCTCCTTCATCAAAAAGAATTTCTAAACCTTTCATTTTAAAATAGTCTTGCCAATTGATTATTTCATCTTTTTCTTCCATCAGCTTCTGATAAGAAATGGTTTTTCCTGAATCAAAAAAGGTAATTCCACAAAGAAAATCACTCGCAAAAATAGGATTCTTGTCATTATTCCAAAAAAACTGAACAGGTGCGATAGAAATACCCATCTTATTTCCTATTTTACTATAAATATATTCATTACATGCACAATCATAAAAAGCATGTTTAACTAAATATTGAACTTTAGGATCTGTTTTACTTGTAGCTAAAAGAATTTCTCCACTATCTCCTTTCGAAGAGAAAAAAGTAAAAGTAAAATCACTCGTATATAAAATATCTTGAAGGGGATAAGAGCATTGTTTTTGATGCTCAATTTCTTTTATTTTTTGAAAGCCTTCGCGTTCTTTCTTTCGAATCACTTGCATATATCTAGTAGACATGCCTTACTCCTTTAAAAATTAGATTTTGATGATTTTAACCAATCTTCATCTTCGAAATAATTAATTTTCATCGCTTCTTTTACTTCATGCAATGTTTGATTGGCAATTTTGTTGGCCACAAAAGATCCTTGTTTTAAAATTTCATTCACTTCATCTTTTCTTTCTTCATAATAAGTTCTTCGTTTACGAATCGGTTCTAAAATACCATCGACAACTTGAAATAAGAATTTTTTAATTTTAACGTCACCTAAGCCACCTCGTTCATAATGAGCTTTTAATTCATCTAAATTTTTATATTCTGGTAAGTAATGTTTAAAATCTTCATCAGTTGCTAAAGCTTCTAAATAAAGAAAGACGGGATTATTTGAAGTGTTTCCAGGATCTTCTATACGAATATGGTTTGGATCAGTATACATTCCCATAATTTTTTTCTTTACTTCATCACTCGTATCCGACAAATAAATACAATTTCCTAAACTTTTACTCATCTTAGCGTTTCCATCAGTACCAGGAAGTCTAAGAGCCGCTTTGGTAGTTGGTAAAACAGCTTCTGGTTCAACAAGAACTTCAGCATATGTTCGATTAAAACTACGAACAATTTCTCGAGCTTGTTCAATCATTGGTAATTGATCTTCACCAACAGGAACAATATTTGCTTTAAAAGCTGTAATATCAGCAGTCTGACTAATTGGATAAGTGAAAAATCCAACTGGAATATTTGCTTCAAAATTTCGAAGTTTAATTTCATTTTTTACTGTAGGATTTCTTTGAACTCTTGAAACAGTCACTAAATTAGAATAATAAAAAGTTAGTTCAGTTAAAGCAGGAACTTGCGATTGGATAAAGATATGAACCTTTTGAGGATCAATTCCTACGGACAAATAATCTAAGGCAACTTCCATAATATTATTACGAACTTTTTCGGGACAAGAAGCATTATCCGTTAAAGCTTGGGCATCAGCAATCATTAAAAACATTTCATCATAACTTCCACTATTTTGAATACTTACTCTATTTTTTAAAGAACCAACATAATGTCCCAAATGAAGTCTTCCCGTTGGTCGATCGCCAGTTAAAATAATTTTTTGTTTCATCGAAATCACTTCTTTCTTTCTTATTGTAACATAAGAAAAAAAAGATTGAAACTAATTCTTGTGGATTAATGCTAAATCATAATCATAATTTGTCGCGCCATAATCAAGAAGTTCTTGAAACAAACTATCAAGATAAGTTTTCCAAACTTGAAAATCTTCTTCATTATCACAATTTATAATTTCATCCATCACTAAATCAATTTCTTTTAAAACACCTAAATCAGGATTTAACGCTTTTGCTTTCGTATATAAATAAATAAAATAAGACTCATTTTGTAATGCTACACGATTCATTTGACTAAAGATATTTTCATTAATTGAATCAGCATAGTTAAGTTGTTTTAAAAGATCTAAAACCTTAAAATATTGTTCATAATTAAATTTTTCTTTTGATGTTAAATCTTCTAATTCTTGTTTTAATTCTCTTCTTGCTTTCTTTGGTTCTTCTTTTACTACAGGTTCCAGTGATTTTAAATAAGAGAAATAAGAACTAATCAAAGATATAGGAAATTCTTTTTTCAATAATTTTCCATATTGTTCATAATCTTCTTTTGTTCGAGAATTTTTAAAAAGATATTCTCCGATTTCATGATAATAAGAAATATACCGTTGATAATCTTTTGTATCATGTTCAAAAGTAAATTCAATAAAATCAATAATTTCTTTTTTCACCTTTGGCCAATAAGTACTTAAAGAAGGATCTTTTAGATAAGATGTAATAAAATCTTTAGCTAAAGATTTAGGAATTGCTAAAACCTTAGTTAAAAATTGTTGCAATGGCTCAAAAATATAAATATCTTTTGGATCTAAATGAAATGAAGTATTCAAACATTTGCCAATTTCTTGAAAGAAAACCATTTCACAATTTCCTGTAATATTACTTAATAGAAAGGGATATTTTTTGAAAGCAACTGGTGGTAAAATTGAGTAACCATTTTTTTTACAATAATTAATAAAAAAATATGTTTTCTTAGAAGGATGGTCGATATCACAAAAGAAAATACTATCTAAATAGGATTTCCCTAAATCAATATAAGAAACTTGATTTTCAAAAATAGTGTTCTTTTTCAAATAAGAATCATATAAAGGATTAATTTCATAATCTAAAACACCCTTTTTGTTAAATTCTTTTGTATAAGATTTTGGACGTGCGAACATGTCTGTTTTTTCCGTAGTAACCCAGAAATTATGTTGTAATAATTTAGAAAAGAAAAAACCTTTTTCCAACTCAGTCAATTGTCCTAACTTAAAAATTTTTTCTATATCAGAGAAGAATTCAATAAAATCTAAAACCGATTTTTCTTCATCATTTTCTAAAATATTAAGCAAACAATCAATTTCTTCACTTGGAATATCGAACGAACGAGATAATTTTAATACATTTAACTTTTGAATTATATTTTGTTCCATATTAAAACCCCCTTACAAAACAAATTTATTATACATCAAACAAAATAAAAATCAAGAATAATATTAAATTTATAGATAAAGTTATTTTTATAGAATTTGTTGCAAATCATAAGGAGCCTCTAAACTTCCATCTTTTTCATTATATTTAATTTTGACATTATTTTTTAAATAAAGAGCCGGACGAAGATAAATATATCCATCACCAACTGAATTTCCGTAATAACACCTAGGAGCAACCACTCGGCCATCCAGCAATAAAGCAAAACAAACATAAGCTTCATTTTTATTATTACCTGGGCTTAATAACCATTGAGTTTTTTCTGAAAAAGAAATCCAACTATGATTTCGACAATCCATTCCATAGGATGATTCTACTTCTTTAGAAAGATTACTACATGATTTATCACTGATCGAATATCCATAATCGCTTGGATACATAAGTGCAATATTACCTTTCCATTTATAAGTTCTTTCTATATCATCATTGCAGTGGTCAGAATTAAGACAAGTTTTTCCAATTTGAGTGCTTCTTTCTTCTTTATATGCATCATTAAATGTTAAAGTTGTTGTCAATACAGCTCCAGTATTCCAAATCACTTCCTCTATTTGAAGTTTTGTTTTTTCTTTTATTCCAATTGAATTAAAGTCACATGATGATGTTTGATTATTAAAAGAGATATAGCAAGTTTGTCCATTTTTACTATTATAGTAAAAATCATTCAAAAGAATATTAGCATCTGCTTGACTCCATTCATTGATTCCTCTATTATAATTAACATTAGAACAACTATCCCAAGAATACATTCCAATAGTATCTTTTTTTACAATCTTGACTCTTTGTTCTACTGTATTATTTTCATCTGTCATAACATTCACTAAACCGATAATCCTCCAATCTTCGTCATTAAACCTGATGTAATTATTAGGATTACTTCCGGCATATCGATATTCTTCTACTGCAAATCCTTCATCATTTAAAGTGCCACTTACATCATCATGTTTCACTTCATAAAGTCCATCTTCTCCCTCAAGAGCAAATGGGATTCCCTTTCCTAAAAGATAAATACCTTTCACAAAATATAAATTACATTTCGTTCTTGATGTAGTCACTCCACTCACATGAATCATATTATCTTCCGTAACATGTACTTTGATATTAGAATCAGATCCTCCAGTAATTCCACAATAACTTTTTTCTTCATCTAAAACATATCCTTGTTCTTTAGTAGGCATTTCTTTTTGAATTTTATTGTCTTTATAAAAAGCAAAATAAATATCTCCGGGATCACTTACATCTCCATTAATAAGATCTTCATTTTTAATCACTTGAAAACTGGCAAATGTTTTATACAAGAATACTCCTGTGATTAATAATACACAAGTTATTGTAAATATGATTATTACTTTTTGTTTTTTATTTTTTTCTTTAAATCTTTGTAGTTTCATTGGAAAAAATCACCATACCTATTTATGATGATTTTATCAATTACCCCCCCCCCAGAAGTCAATTGACATGTTGGTAATTATTATTTTATAGTTGATTTATTTTTCTTAAGTGTGTTATTATAATTATGGATACGTTTGAATGAATCAGATGCTTCCCTTCTTTTTATTTTTAATAATAGGAAGGGGGAATATGTATGACAAAAAGAGAAATTTCTTTTTTTATCATTATAATATTATTATTTATATTAGTATTTCTACTAATTTTTAAATAAAAAAGCATCTGATTTCAACTTTTGTTGATTTCAGATGCACACCAACATTTGGGAAGCATTTGATTTCTTGACAATCAAACGTATCCTTTTTTATTTTATGAAGTTTCCTTCATCTGTATTCAATATATCACTTTTTCCTTCGTTTCGCAAGTAAAACAATAATTAAAAAGACTAAAAAAGCACTCCTGAAGAGTGATTTTTTTAAACTAATTCTAATTTAACTTGTAAAGCATCGTCACCATTTCGTTCAGTGATTTTAATAATTCTTGTATAACCACCATTACGATCTTTATATTTTGTAGCAAGTTCATTAAAAACTTTACCTACAACTTCATTGTCATTATGAACAAAAGCTAATGCTTTACGACGAGAAACTAAAGTTCCTTTTTTGCCATAAGTAATTAATTTATCTACAAATTTACGAACTTCTTTTGCTCTCGCTTCAGTTGTAATAACACTTCCATTTAAGATAACAGTTTTACTAAGTCCAGCTAAGATACTTCTTCTTTTATGTGTTTCTCTACTTAATTTTCTATAAGCCATGTCTTTTAACCTCCTTATTAATCACGGAACTTAAGTCCCATTTCTTCTACTTTATCTAATACTTCTTTTAAAGATTTCTTTCCTAAGTTACGAATTTTAGTAACTTCGATTTCTTTTTTGTTGATTAAATCTTGAACCGTATGAATTCCAGCACGTTTTAAGCAGTTATATGCACGAACAGAGAATTCAATTTCTTCAATTGGAGTTTCAAGAGTTTTCGTAATCGTATCTACTTTCTTTTCACTCATAATTCCTGCAACATCACTAATTTCATTTAAATCAGCAATAATATTAAAATGTTCAATTAAAATCTTGGCAGCTAGAGCCATACATTCTTCTGGTAAAATACTACCATTGGTTTGTACTTCGACAATTAGCTTATCATAGTTTTCATTATGTCCAACTCGAGCACCTTCGACTTCATAATTTACTCTTTCTACTGGACTATATAAAGAATCGATGGCAATAACGCCTGGCTTATCCTCTGCATATTTTTTCTGATTTTCCTTTGCATCAACATAACCACTACCATTATTACAAGTAAGTTCCATGCTAATCTTTCCACCTTCAACAAGGTTACAAATAACAAAATCAGGATTTACAATTTCAACATCTGGATCATGTTCAATCATGCCAGCTGTAACAGGTCCTTCTTTACTAACATCTAAATGCATGACATGAGGTTCTTCTGTATGATTTTTTAATACCACGCTTTTTAAATTAAGAACGATCATAGTAACATCTTCATAAACTCCATCAATTTTTTGAAATTCATGTAAAACTCCATCAATTTTGACTGTCGTAATTGCACATCCTGGCATACTACTCAACATAACTCGACGAAGTCCTGTTCCAATTGTTTGACCAAAACCTCTTTCTAATGGTTCTAATTCAAACTTTCCATAGTGATTACTTTCTTGATATTCCGTAATTTTATATTCTGGTTTTTCAAATTTAATCATATTAACATTCCTTTCCATCATTAATTTCTAGGTCTTTTTGGTGGACGACATCCATTATGTGGAATTGGTGTTTCATCAATAATACTTGTTACTTCTAATCCAACTGCTTGTAATTGACGAATAGCATTTTCTCTACCAGCACCTAATCCTTTTACATGGACTTCAACTTTTTTCACACCACATTCCATTGCAGCACGTCCAGCAGCTTCAGCACTAGTTCCAGCTGCAAATGGAGTTTTCTTTTTAGAACCCTTATAACCAATCGTTCCAGCACTTGCCCAACTAATTACATTTCCATCTTTATCTGTAAGTGTAACAATTGTATTATTATAAGTAGAGTGGATATGCGCAACAGCTTCAGGAATATTCTTTTTAATTTTTCTTTTTCTTCTATTATATGCCATATGAATAACCTCCTATTTACCTACTTTTTTCTTATTCGCAACAACTTTACCTTTTCCTTTACGAGTTCTTGCGTTACGACTTGTTCTTTGTCCTCTTACTGGAAGTCCTTTTTTATGACGAATTCCTTGATAAGAGTTTATTTCCATTTTTTCTTTAATATTTAATTGAACTTCACGACGAAGATCTCCTTCTACAACATGATTATCAATTTCTTTCCGTAATTTTTGAATATCTTCATCAGTTAAATCTTTTACTTTTTTGGTTTCAGGTACACCAGCATTTTGACAAATTGTTTTTGCTAAACTTCTACCAATACCATAAATAGCTGTTAAACCAATACAAACATGTTTTTCATTTGGTAATTCAATATTTTTAATTCTTGCCATATTTCATTTCCTCCTCTACTTCCCTTGTGTTTGTTTGTGTTTTGGATTTTCACAAATAACCATTACTTTCCCATTTCGTTTAATAACTTTGCATTTTTTGCAAATTGGTTTTACGGATGCTCTTACTTTCATATTTTTACCTCCATTATCTTTTATTCCATACAATACGCCCACGTGTTAAATCATAAGGAGAAAGTTCAATGGTGACTGTATCACCTGGTAGAATACGAATCATATTCACTCGCATTTTACCAGAAACGTAGGCTTCTACAGTATAACCATTTTGAAGTTCGACAATATAATCTCCGCCTTTTAATACATCGACTACTTTACCTTCTACTTCAATCTTATCTGACCTTGTACTTGGAGAAGGTCCTTTTTTTACAACATCTTTACTTTGTAAATTACTTTTTCGATCATTTCTTTTCGCCATATTTTTATTCTCCTGTTAAAATTTCATATCCATCTTTTGTAACAACGATGGTATGTTCAAAATGACATGATGGACTTTTGTCCTCTGTCACTACAGTCCAGTCATTATCCAGTAAGACCACTTCTTTACGACCTAAATTTAACATCGGTTCAATTGCAAGGGTCATTCCTTCTTTTAAGACTAAACCTGTATTTGCTTTGCCATAATTAGGAACATCTGGTTCTTCATGCATTTGGGTTCCAATTCCATGCCCTACTAATTCTTCTACGACTGATAAACCATGAGCATGAGCATAACTTTCAATAGCATGACTAATGTCACCAATTCTGGCTCCTGGTTTGATTACTTTTAGGCCTTCATAAAGAGCCATTTCAGTATCAATCACCATTTGTTGAATGCGTGGGGAAACATCACCTACCAAATAAGTTCGAGTCATATCAGATTCATATCCATTTTTTCGAACTGTAAAATCTAACTTTACAATGTCACCATTTTTCAGTTTTCTTTTACTAGGTATTCCATGAACGACTTCATCATTGACACATATACAAGCATTTCCAGGAAAACCTTCATATCCATAACAAGAAGGAATCGCTCCATGACTTACAATGAATTTTTTAATTTTTTCATCTAACTCTTTTGTAGTAATCCCTGGTTTTATGTATTTTTCCATTTCCTGATGAGCCAAATAATTAATATGTCCGGCTTCTTTCATAAGCGCGATTTCTCGTTCACTTTTAATGTTCACTCACAACACCCCTTAATAATTTTAAAGCATTTTCTTGATCTAAATCATTATTTGAAATAGGATATAACAATCCTTTTTCTTTATAATAACGAATTAAATCCTTTGTGCTTTCTAAATAGATTTGGTAACGTTTTTGAAACGTGTCAATTTGATCTTCATCTCGATGAATCAAAGGAGTAGAGCATTTATCACACGTAACATTGTCTTTTGATCCAAATCCTTCCATCTCTACATTATAAACTTGATGACAATTTGGACAAACTCGTCTTCCGACAACCCGTTTTTCCAAAATATTTTTTTCGACATCAATATATATAACAACATAAGAGAGTCCTAAATCATGTAATATTATATCAAGATTTTCAGCCTGATGCAATGTTCTAGGGAAACCATCCAAAATAAATGACTCTTTGCTAGAAACATTTGTTAAAACTTCCCGAATTATTTTTAACATGGTTTCATCATCTACTAAAGCTCCTGTTTTCAAAAAATCTGCTAACGATTTATCTTCTTTTGCTTTAGCCCGTAAGATATCCCCCGTTGAATAATGTTGATAACCATAAGATTCTACTAAATAATCACTGAAAGTTCCTTTGCCAGCGGCAGGAGGTGCAAGGAAAATGACGTTTTTCACTTGCGGCCTCTCTTTCCAGCAAAACTTCTTGAAACAAGACCACTTTGAACTTGTTTATAGGTTTCAATTGCAACACCAACAACAATCAAAATTCCTGTTCCACCAATCGCTACACTTTGATCTAAACCTGTTAAGTTTGAAATCAAAATTGGCATACCAGCTAAGATTGCAATGAATAAAGATCCAACTAAAGTAAGTCTTGAAACAACTGAACTAATATATTTCGTTGTTTCTCTTCCAGGACGAACCCCAGGAATATAAGCACCACTTTTATTTAAATCTTCACTCATCTCTTCTGGATTCATTGCCATAAAAGTATAGAAGTAGCTGAAAAATAAAATAAGTGCAATATAAAGGATAAAACCAGTAAATGAAGTATATAAGATATAATTATTTACAAATTCAATCGCTGCTTGATTGCCAATAATATTAACAACAATTGATGGAATGGTAAGTAACATTGATGCAAAAATAACTGGCATTACTCCTGCGTAATTAATACGTAAAGGTAAATAAGATTGTTTGGCACCATAAGCACTTACTGTTTTATTAGCATATTGAATTGGAATTCTTCTTTCTGCCAAGGTTATCCACACAACTCCTAGAATTACTAAGAAGTACATGATAAGATAAAGAATAAAGAATAAAATACCAACCCAAGCTTCAAATGTTCCAGCTCCAATAAATGCTTGATAAGCTCCAGTAAATACTCCTGGTAAAGAAAGCACGATACTAGACATAATAAGTAATGATTGGCCATTTCCAATTCCTTTATTGGTAATCTGATCGCCTAACCATAATAGAAAGGCTGTACCAGCACTCATAACTAAAGTAATCTTAATAATCTTATCAACATCAGTCACTCTGAGTAAAAATACTGTAAGTACATAAGACTGAACAAAAGCTAAAAATATTCCTAAATAACGAGTAATTCGATTAATTTTTTGCCTTCCGACATATCCTTGTTCTTTTAATTCCTTAAAATAAGGAATAATATCCATGGTGAGTAATTGAGTGACAATCGATGCACTGATGTATGGTGTAACACCTAGTCCAAAAATGGAAAATCGATCAAAACCACCACCACTCATCAAATTAAAGATACCAAGATAACTAAGACCACCATATAGGGTTTCTAACCAAGGGGCAGCCCAAACAATCGTAATTCCTGTTCCTAAAGCATAAAGCCCTAAACAAAGAATGGTAAAAAGAATTCTTTTTCTTAAATCCTTAGCATCAGGAGAAAAGAATTTCACTTTCCCCTTATTCATATTAGATCACCTCTGTTTTTCCACCAGACTTTTCAATTTTAGTCACCGCGGCACTAGAAAAACGATGTGCTTTTACCGTTAATTTCTTTGTAAGCTCGCCATTTGCTAAAACCTTAACTCCACTTAATTCTTTCTTAATAATTCCACGTGATTTTAATTCTTCAGGGGTAACAACATCTCCATCTTTAAAATATTTATCTAAATCACTTAAATTAATGACAGCATATTTTGTTTCAAAACGAGTATTTTTAAATCCTCTTTTTGGGATTCTTCTATACAAAGGAGATTGTCCACCTTGGAACCAAGCATGAATACTAACACCACTTCTTGATTTTTGACCATTTTCACCATGAGTAGATGTTTTGCCCATTCCTGATCCTGGACCTCTTCCTACACGTTTTTCACTTTTAAGTTCTTTTGTTTTAGGTAAACTTTCTAATCTCATATTATAACTCCTCTACTTTCTTCCCACGTAATAGAGCAATTTTAGCTGGAGTACGAACAGATTTTAATGCTTCTAATGTCGCTTTTGCAACATTTACTTGAGTATTACTTCCAAGACTTTTAGAAACAATATCTCTCACACCTGCTAATTCTAGAACTGCACGAGCAGCACCACCAGCGATAACACCAGTACCTTCTTTGGCAGGTTTAATAAGTACAACTGCCCGACCAATTTTACCAGTTGCTTCATGAGGAATTGTACGATTATCCTCTAAGGCAACACGAACAACATTTTTATTTGCTGCTTTTGATGCTTTAGCAATTGCATCATTGACTTCATTTGCTTTTCCTGTACCCATACCAACTAAGCCTTTACGGTTACCAACAACAACAGTTGCAGAGAAACGGAAATGTCTACCACCTTTGGTTACTTTTGTAACTCGTCCAAGATTAATTACTTTTTCTTCTAATAATTTTTTCTTTGGATCATTATTATTTTGTGTTCTTGCCATTTCGCACCCTCCTAAAACTCTAAGCCGTTTTCACGTGCTGCATCAGCTAAAGCGGCAACACGTCCATGATAAAGATATCCACCTCTATCAAAAACGACTTTTGTTATTTTTTTACTTTTACATTTTTCTGCAATATCTTTTCCTACGGCTTTTGCTCCTTCAATATTCCCGCCATTTATTTTTAAAATTTTGGAAGAAGAACTTACTAAAGTGTTACCTTTTACATCATCAATTACTTGTGCATAAATCTCTTTATTGGAACGAAAAACATTAAGTCTTGGTATTTCAGGGGTTCCACTTAAATTTTTTCTTACACGAGCATGTCTTCTAAGACGCGCTACATTCCTTGATTCTTTTTTTATCATATTATCACCTACTTAGCCGCTTTCTTTCCTTCTTTACGACGTACATATTCGCCTTTGTAACGAATTCCTTTTCCTTTATAAGGTTCTGGACTTCTTATTTCACGAATCTTAGCCGCAAATTCAGATACTTTTTGTTTATCAATTCCAGAAAGTTCAATTTCCGTATTACTAATACTTTTAACTGAAATTCCTTCTGGAGCAATCATTTCTACAGGATGGGAAAAACCAGCATTAATCCCAATTTTATTTCCTGAAACATTGAAACGATAACCGACACCAATAATTTCAAGTCCTTTTGTATAACCAGTACTTACACCAATTAACATATTTTGAATTAATGAATTTGTTGTCCCACTCATTACATTAGCACGAGGAGTTTCATCAATTGGTGTAGTTGTAACAACATCACTAATCTCTACTTTAACAAGTGGATCTACTATTAATTCTAAACTCCCTTTACTAGATTTTGCAGTGAATTTATTTTCATTCATAGAAACTTCTACACCAGTTGGGATTTGTAATTTACGATTTCCTATTCTACTCATAAACTTAACTTACCAAATATAGGCAAGTACTTCGCCTCCTAACTTTGCTTCTCTAGCTTCTTTATCAGTCATTAAACCTTTTGAAGTAGAAATAATAGCAATTCCAAGACCATTTAAAACATGAGGAATTTCAGAAGCTTTAGCATAAACACGTAAGCCTGATTTACTAATTCTTTTTAAACCAGTAATTACTCTTTCTTTGCGATCTCCATATTTTAAAGTAATGGTTAATTTATCTCCATTCGGTTGATTTTCATATTGATAAGAAGCAATATATCCTTCTCTTTCTAAGATTTGAGCAATTCCTAAAGTCATTTTCGTTCCAATTACTTCTACAGTATCATATTTTAATTGATTTGCATTGCGAATTCTCGTAAGCATATCGGCAATTTTATCTTGTACCATCAGAAATTCCTCCTTCCTACCAACTAGCTTTCTTTACGCCAGGAATTTTTCCTTCATTTGCAAGTTCACGAAAGCAAATACGGCATAAATGGTATTTACGTAGAACACCATGAGGTCTTCCACATCTTTCACAACGAGTATATGCTCTTACTTTAAACTTAGGTGTCCGAGATTGTTTTATTTTTAAACTAGTTTTTGCCATAGTGTCCTCCTAACCCTTGAAAGGCATTTTAAACTGTGCAAGTAATGCCTTTGCTTCTTCATTCGTTTTTGCTGTCGTTACAAAGACAACATCCATACCACGAATTTTTAATACATTATCGTATACAATCTCTGGAAAAATAAGTTGTTCTTTAATTCCTAAAGTATAATTTCCATGTCCATCAAATGCAGTTTTGCTAACGCCACGGAAATCTCTCACACGAGGAAGAGCAACACGAACTAATTTCTCTAAGAAAATATACATTTTTTCACCACGTAGTGTTGTTTTTACCCCAATTGCTTGTCCTTCACGAATTTTAAATCCGGCAATAGACTTATGGGCTTTTGTTACCACTGCTTTTTGACCAGTAATTGCTTCTAAATCATTTAAAGCAGCCTCAATATATTTTTCATCAGTATGACCTTCACCAACACCAATGTTGATAACTATTTTTTCTAATTTTGGAACTTGCATCACTGTTTTGTAATTAAATTCTTTCATTAACGCAGGAACAATTTCCTTTTTATATAATTCTTTAAATGTACTCATAAATTCCCACCTTAATCTTTCTTAGCTTTCTTTGTATCTTTTTTTGTTTCTTGTTTTTTCACATTAGATACATGAATAGGAGCCTCCATATCAAAAATTCCACCATTTTGATTGGCATTATTTGGTTTTTGATGTTTATGAACCATATTTACGCCTTCAACAATGACTTGATCTTTTTTACGGAGAGTTTTTAATACTTTGCCAGTTTTACCTTTATCTTTACCAGCAAGAATTTTAACTTCATCATTGACTTTAATTTTCATATATACCTCCTATATTACTTCACTTGCTAAAGAGACAATCTTCATAAAATCTTTTTCACGAAGTTCTCTTGCGACAGGTCCAAGAACACGAGTTCCAACAGGAGTTTTATCATCACGGATAATAACGCAAGCATTATCATCAAACTTGATATAACTTCCATCAGCTCTTCTTACACCTTCAACACTTCTTACAATAACAGCTTTGACAACTTTTCCTTTTTTTAAAGTTCCATTAGGGATAGCTTTTTTGACACTGCAAACAACAATATCACCTATATTAACTGTTTTTCTTTTACTTCCACCTAAAGGGCGAATAATTAATACTTCACGAGCACCAGTATTATCAGCAACTTTAAGTCTTGATTCTTGCATTAACATAAGTATCCCTCCTTACAGAATTACAGCTTGAGTTATTACTTCAACAAGTTCATATCTTTTCGTTTTTGATAATGGTCTTGTCGCTCTAATTCTTACTGTATCTCCTACTTTTGCTGCATTCTTTTCATCATGTGCAGCATATTTTTTTGAGTATTTTACTCGTTTTCCATATAATGGATGTTTTTTATGAGTTTCAACTAAAACAGTAATGGTTTTGTTATTAGATGCACTAACAACCTTACCAACTAATTCTTGTTTTCTTTTTTCGGTCATCATTTATTACCTCCATCCATTTCTCTTTCTTTTAAAATTGTCATCATTCTGGCAATGTCTTTTTTAAGAGCATTGATTTTATGTGGTTTTTCTAAAGACCCTCTGGCATTTTGCATCCGCAAGTTTAATAACTCACTTTTTCCAGTTTTAATTTTTTCTAATATTTCTTCATCAGATAATTTACGAATTTCTTCTAGAGTCATTAGTTTTCACCTTCTTTTTTTACAAATTTTGTAGTAACAGCTAATTTGTGAGATGCAAGTCTAAGAGCTTCTCTTGCAGTTGCTTCATCTACACCAGAAATTTCAAACATAATTTTTCCTTCTTTTACGACTGCTACCCAATCCTCCACGTTACCTTTTCCGGTACCTTGACGTTGTTCAAGTGGTTTTCTTGTTCTTGCTAAATGTGGGAAAATATTAATATACACTTTTCCACCACGCTTCATATAACGAGTCATTGCAATACGAGCGGCTTCAATTTGACGAGCTGAAATATAATTTCCTTCCGTCGCCATTAAACCATATTCTCCAAAATGTAATTCTGTGTTTCCTTTCGCATGTCCTTCATAAGATAAACGATGTGGTTTACGATATTTAGTTCTTTTTGGCATCAACATGGGATTCACTCTCCTTTACATTTTTCTTAGTAGGAAGAATTTCTCCTTTATAAATCCATACTTTTACACCAATTTTTCCATAAGTCGTATGAGCTTCAGATTCAGCATAATCAATGTCAGCACGAATTGTATGAAGAGGAACAGTACCTTCTGTATATCCTTCACTACGAGCCATTTCTGCACCACCTAAACGACCAGATACTAAAGTTTTAATTCCTTTAGCTCCTGCCTTCATAGTATTTCTAATTGCTCTTTTTTGAGCACTTCTGAATGGAGCACGATTTTCAATTTGCATTGCGATATTATCAGCAACTAACTTAGCACATAACTCAGCACTTTTTGAAACATCTTGAATAGAGACATAAACATCTTCTTTCACTTCTTTTGATAAAGCTTTCCGAAGTTTATCAATGTCTTCTCCACCACGTCCAATAATGACACCAGGTTTGGCAGTACTAATGGTAATTTCAACACGATTTTTCTTTCTTTCAATTTTGATGGAAGCAACGGCTGCATCTTTTAATTTTTTCTCTAAATATGCACGGATTTTAAGGTCTTTATTTAAAGTAGTCCCAAAATCTTTTTTATTGGCATACCAATTTGATTCCCAATCTTTATTGACACCTAATCGATATCCAATTGGATTTACTTTTTGTCCCATTAGTTTCCACTTTCCTTTCCGTCACTTACTTTTACCACAATGTGGCTTGTTCTTTTATCTCTGCGATCTACATTTCCACGACTTGCAAATTTTACTCTTTTATAGATTGGTCCTGGATTAATGTAACATTCAGAAATAAACAAGTCAGTTTCTTTTGATCCAAAGTTATTTACTGCATTTGCAATAGCGCTTTCTAATACTTTGGAAATTAATCGACTGGATTTTGTATTCGTTGTACTTAATATATTACGAGCCATTTCTACATTTTTTCCGCGAATTAAGTCTAAAGTCATTCTCGCTTTTCTTGGCGCTACCATAGCACTTTTATGAATTGCATATGTTTCCATTTAACTTAACCTCCTACTTCTGTCCTGCATGTCCGCCGAACTTACGAGTAGCCGCGAATTCACCTAATTTATGACCAACCATTTCCTCTGTTACATAAACAGGAATAAATTCTTTTCCATTATGAACAGCAAAGGTATGTCCAACAAAACTAGGAAATATTGTAGAACGACGAGAATATGTTTTAACAACTTCTTTTTTATTATTTTCATTTAATTGATCGACCTTTTTTAATAATGATTCATCTGCAAAAGGTCCTTTTTTTAAACTTCTTGCCATAATACCCTCCTATTTCTTTCTACGACTAACAATAAGTTTGTCAGAAGCCTTTTTATTTTTTCTTGTTTTATAACCAAGTGCTGGTTTACCCCAAGGTGTCATTGGACTCTTACGTCCAACTGGAGCACGTCCTTCACCACCACCATGTGGATGGTCATTAGGGTTCATTACAGAACCACGGTTCGTTGGTTTAATTCCCATATGTCTTGTTCTACCAGCTTTTCCAACATTGACAAGTTCATAATCTTCGTTTCCAACAACACCAATTGTCGCGATACAATTACCTAAAATCTTTCTTGTCTCACCAGATTGTAAACGAACCATGACATATTTTCCTTCACGTCCTAGAATTTGCGCAGAAGTACCAGCACTTCTACATAAACTAGCGCCACTGCCTGGATTTAATTCAATACAGTGAACTACTGTACCAACAGGAATATTTTGAAGAGGAAGAGCATTTCCAACTTTAATATCGGCATCACTTCCATTTTCAATAATCATTCCTACTTGCAATCCTTTTGGAGCGATGATATAACGCTTTTCACCATCTTTATAATTGATTAAAGCAATATTTGCATTACGATTTGGATCGTATTCAATGGATGCAACACGTCCTGTGACACCAACTTTATTTCTTTTAAAATCAATTACACGATATTTTCTTTTTTCTCCTCCACCAATATGGCGAACAGTTAATTTTCCTTGATTATTACGTCCTCCAGTTTTGGTTTTCTTACGAAGTAAACTTTTGGTAGGAAGCGTTTTGGAAAGTTCTTCATTCGTTAAAGTACTCATCCCACGACGGCCATTGGTCGTTGGTTTATATTTTTTTATTGCCATAACTTAAAACCTCCTACATTTCAATGGAAGAACCTTGTGCTAAGGTAACCATTGCTTTCTTATATGTTTTTGTTTTACCAGCAAAGCGTCCCATACGACGGCTCTTTGCTTTTGTATTTAAGGTATTTACATTTAATACTTTGACTCCAAATTGACGTTCAATTTCTTTTTTGATTTGAGTTTTTGTTGCATTTTTAGAAACTTTAAAAGTATAAACGCCATTTTGTTGTTCTGTGACACTTTTTTCAGTAATCACTGGGCCGTAAATGATATCTGGATTACGCATGGAAAACACCCTCCTCGATTTTCTTTACTGCTGCTTCGTCTAAGACTAAAGTATCAGCATTGACAATGTCTAATACATTAATTTCGTCAACCATAAGATGATATGTATTAGCTAAATTTCTTGATGCTAAATATAAATTTTCACAATCATCAGCAGTGATAAATAAAACTTTTCCTTCAATTTTTGCATCTTTTAATAACTTTTTAATATCTTTTGTTTTTAAACTTGGTAAATCAAGATGATCAAATACTAAAATAGCTTTTGCTTTCGCTTTATCAGATAAAGCACTTACCATGGCAAGCATTCTTTCTTTTTTATTAATTTTAAAACCATAATCTCTAGGTTGTACACCATGAGCAATGCCGCCTCCTACCCATTGAGTTGCACGGGTAGAACCTTGTCTTGCACGACCTGTTCCTTTTTGTCTCCAAGGTTTTCTTCCACCACCAGAAACTTCGCTTCTTGTCTTAGTTTTATGTGTTCCTTGACGAACAGATGCAAGTTGTAAACGAATCATCTTCTTTAAAGCATCTTCATGAACTTCATGACCCCAAATAGAATCATCTAAAGAGATATCGTGAACAGTTTCAAGGTTTATATTTTTAACTTCAATCTTTTTCATTTTCTTTTCCTTTCTATGATTCTATTTCTGTTTCCTTAGAAGCATCTTCATTTTCTTTTTCCTCGTTGGTGTCATTTTCTGCTGAAGTTGCTTCAGTTTCTTCTACTTCTTCTTTTACTTCTGTTGTTTCCTCAACTGATTCTTCAATCGAAGGAGTAGCTTCTTCCACTACAGCTTGTTCTACATAAGAAATAATTTCTTTCTTTTCTTTCTTACGAGAATTTTTGACTGCACTCTTAATTAATACATATGAATTTTTAGCACCTGGAACATTTCCACTCACTAAAATGTAATTTTCTTTTTCATTTACTTCAATAATTTCAAGATTTTGAACTGTAACAGTATCAACACCCATATGTCCAGATAATTTCTTTCCTTTTAAAACTCTTTTTGGAAGCATTGTTCCCATAGAACCTGGTTTTCTGTGATAGTTTGAACCATGAGTTTCAGGTCCACGACTTTGTCCATGTCTTTTGATAACGCCAGTAAATCCTTTTCCTTTACTTGTTCCAGTAACATCTACAATGTCACCAACTTCAAATAGACTTGCGCTAATTTTATCTCCAACTTGATAAGAGCCTTCCATTTCTCTTATTTCTTTTACGAAGCGCTTAGGGAGAGTGTTTGCTTTTTTTGCGTGGCCAACACTTGCACGACTTGAATTTTTTTCTTTTTTGTCTTCTACGCCAAGTTGAATTGCATTATAACCATCTTTTTCCGTTGTCTTAATTTGCATGACAACATTAGGTTCTACACTAACAACAGTAACAGGAATTAATTTACCATCATTAGTGAAGACTTGAGTCATTCCAACTTTGCGCCCTAAGATTCCTTTCATCATAAATATCCTTTCTTTCTAATTATTTTGATTTAATATTGATATCGACACCACTTGGTAAATCAAGTCTTGTTAATGCATCAATAATTTCCTTATTAGGATCTAAAATATCAATTAATCTCTTATGAGTACGACTTTCAAATTGTTCACGAGAGTCTTTGTATTTATGTACTGCTCTTAATACTGTAACTCTTTCAATTTCAGTTGGAAGAGGAACAGGTCCAGAAACAGTACCTCCTAATCTTTTTACGGTTTCGACAATCTTACCAGCTGCTAAATCTAATACTTTAGAATCAAAAGCCTTTAAATTGATACGAACTTTACTCTTTGACATACTGTTATGTCCTCCTTTCGCCTATATCTTGTATAGACTTGCTCCGTACAAGTTCTCTAATAAAACCTAGCAACGTTGCCAAGTGTATCAGTAACCTCGCACATCACTGCCGTCATACAGAACCTAGTTTACTATAAAATATATGAGATTGCAAGTATTTTTTGCTCGTTTTTGAAAAAGTTTTTAGAAAGAAAAAAAGTCGGGAATTTATCAGTTTTAAATCAATAAATCTCTGCAAACCATTATAAAATGGTTATTTTTTTGTCAAATTTTTGT
>CANQFE010000006.1 GCA_947598285.1 uncultured Bacilli bacterium | reverse complement strand
GAAATTAGGTACAATAATTTTATAACACATTCTTTCGCTTGCTCAAGATGTGCTATAAAATGCTTTACATTATAACACAAATAAATTCAAAAAAAAAGAAGATTCCAATTTGAAATCTTCTAAACACATTCAACGTAAGTATCTGATAAACAACGAATCGCACAAACACAACCTAAATCAATTGTAAAGAATGAATTTGTTGCTACATATGGATTTAAACTAGTCGTATCTGGATTTGGTTCCAATACACGACAAGTACAACAATTGTTATCCACTTTTTCTACCCGAAACACAGTTGAAGTTGTTCCACCGGCAACAGGGTCTTTACTCGTTGGCATAGCAAAAGCAACTCCATTTGATCCACAAGTATAAAGTTCAATTGGTCTAGTATTACAAATAAGACAATTTGGGCCACCACCTAGTATTGGACGATCGCATGAATCCAAACATGAATCTGGACATGCATTTTGTTGAAGTACTAAAATGACATTAAGAATTTCTGAAATGCAATTTGAGTTTGATGATGATGTTTCGTTATTACACATACATATTCCCCTTTCCTATATTCTCACTAATAATTTATGTGAAATTTTAAAATTAGTGCATTTTAGCAAAAAATAGTGTATAATTTAAAAAGAAGGTGATATTATGAACGATTGGCTAATTTATCTTATTATTGCAGTTGCACTTCTTTTCATCTCTTTGATTGTTGTGAAATTAATGAGAAAAGATTTTTCATTAGAAGCGAATAAACTTTTAGGATATCTAGGTGGTAAAGATAACATTGTCAGTGCTGAATGTAATATGTCTCGTTTTAAAGTATTATTAAAAGATGTTTCCCTTGTTGATAAAGAAGGAATTAGTAAATTAGGAGCAAAAGGAATTGTTGAAATTGATAATCAATTAAAAATTATATTTGGAAAAGATGCCAAACAATTAAAAAAATATATGGATGAATTACTATAGAATTTCTATAGTTTTTTTATGTCTAAAATAGATGGAATCGGAATGGTTTTTCCATCCATGGTTAATAAAGATGTGCCACTTTTTCCAACAATTGTTTCTTCAAAAACGCCATCTTTTGTTGTCAGTTCCACTTTACTTTTGTAAACAAAATCTTTACTGCCAAAAATACGATCAATTTCTTTTAAAATATCTTTACTATCTTTTCGTTCATGAAAAAGTCTACTATAAAATATTTCTTCATTATTACGCATATCTTTTTCAATTGGTTTTGCAAATACTTTTGGTAAATCTTTCAAATTACTCACCTCAATCATATTTTATGACTAAAAAGAATTTTCATGAAACATAATAAAGATATGAAAGCAAAACAAATAAAAAAATTTTTCTTTTTTTGGATGCCTTTTCTTACTCTTCTTATCATGAGTCTTTTTTTGATGTATCATGCTAAATTTATTACTGATATTTATCAAAATTTATTTGAAAGACAATGCCTTTGGTTTGGAATTGGCTTTGTGATATTACTCATCTGTCGTTATATTCCTTGGAAAAAATTAATAAATTTAAGTCCTTATCTTTATCTTATCAATGTCATTTTACTGATTTTAGTTTTATTCATTGGTGATAGTGTCAATGGTTCAAAAGCTTGGATTGATTTAAAATATTTTAGTTTTCAACCTAGTGAATTAATGAAATTTTCTTTAGCCCTTTATCTTGCTCATTTTTGTTCGCAAAAAAAATTACATAATTTAAAAGAAGAAATAATGTTTCTATTCAAAGGATTTTTTATTGTTCTTATTCCATCCATTTTAGTATTTTTAGAACCAGATACAGGGGCCATTTTATTTTATTTTTTGATGAGCCTTATTCTTCTTTGGAATAGTCCAATTAAAAAACGTTGGTTCTTTTTCATTAGCTTTCTAATCTTTAGTGTTTTGTTAGGATTCTTTTACTGTTATTTTTATCAAAAAGATCTTTTAATAACGCTGATTGGAACTTCATTTTTTTACCGTGTAGATAGACTTTTAAATTTAGGAGTTGGAATGCAAATTGAAAATGCTAAAATTGCATTAGGAAGCGCTCCTTTGATACGTTTTTCAATTACAGAAACAGGAATTTATATTCCTGAGTCTCCCACTGATTTTGCTTTTGCACTGACAAGTAACGTCTTTGGTTTTCTCGGAAATGTTGTTATTTTGCTTTGTTTTTTTCTAATTGATTGTTTTCTTCTAAGTCTTTGTCAAAAAGAAAGAAAAAAAAGCAAAAAATTATTTTTTCTTGCTTTTTTAACCAGTTTTATTAGTAATCAAGTCATTAATATTGCGATGAACCTAGGTTTATTTCCTATTATTGGTGTTCCTCTTCCCTTTATAAGTTATGGTGGATCAAGTACCATCGTTCTTTTCCTCTTTTTGGGATTTCTTTTTCCTTCCAAAAAAGAAAGAAAAGAAAAAGATTAACTAATAAGGTTGATAAAAACTATAAGAATAATTTCCATATGGTCCATATGGTGGTCTAGGCCCTGGTCCTGGTCCTGGTCCGTAAGGGGCTACATTATAAATTGGACGTGGTCTAGTAAGACCAACAGCTGCCCCACCAATTAATGCTCCTCCTAAAAACGGTAATAAAAATTGGCGATCTCCTTGATAAGGAGATGTGACATATGTATACATGATAACTCCTCTCAAAAATAGAGTATGCCAAAAAAAGAATCTGTATGGATATTTACCTAAAATTTTCAAAAAAAAGAACAAAATTTTAATTTTCTTTTTTTGTTCTTTTCGTTTTTGTTGTTTTTTTAGTCGTATTATTTTTAGAACTTTTCGAACGTGCGCCTTTTTTCTTAGTAGGCTTTGTTTCCACTTCTTTTTCTTTGGCTTCTAATTCATCTAAAAATTCATGTAACATATAGATAGCACTATCTTTTACTTCTTTGGCTGCTTTTTCAACAACAATCGCACCTTCTTCTTTGGCACTTGTGATCAATTCATTACACTTTTCTTCAATAATTTCTACTTTTTCTTTAGCAACTTTCTTAGCTGTAGTTTCATCAATTTCTGAAAGTTCTTTTTTTATTTCGGAAACTTTATCAAGAAAAGCAGCTTTGGTTTCTTCTACATCAATATTTTTAATCGTATCAATTAATAAAGAAAAAGATTTTTTTAAATCAGAACGGGTTTCACTTCCCTCTTTGGGAGCAAGTAATATTCCTAATCCAGCACCTACTAAAGCACCAGTTAGAAAAGAACGAAATCTTCCTTGACTCATTTTTCTTCCCCCTTTTTTGTTTCATCAATTTTTTTCTTTTTCTTAGAAGTAAAAATACTTGCAAGCATTGATGTTAAACCTTCAATTACTTTATCAGTGATTAAAACAATTTTATCTGTTGTCGTGTCAATTAGATGAAATAAACCATCTAACGTTTTTATTTTTTCATTGACATTATCAACTACTTTTTCTACTTTATCTAAAGTAATTAAACATTTAATTGCTAAAACAATTCCAATAATTAATATGACAATCAATAATACATAAATAATAATTGGTAAAAATTCTGATAAAAAACTCATGATTCATCCTCCTTATCTTCATACATTGAATCAATCAAATCAAATAAATCATTTTCTAATGTATCACTTTGTTTTACTTTTTCTTCTTCGCTTTTTAAATTTGGTTTATCAAGAATTTCTAATTCATCATTTTCTTGTTGGATAGGCATATTGGAAACTTTCTCAAAGTTTTCTTCTTCTTTAAAATCCGGAAGATCAATCGAATCAAAAGAAGTTTCTTCTAATAATTCATCAATTGTTTTTTCATGAGAATTTTCTTTTTTCAAAGATAAATCTTTATTTTCTTTTTCTCCTAAGGATTTTTCAATATCATCTTCTAAAGTTCCAAAAGCTTTTTTACGAACGATATCCACATTAATTGACTTTTTCACCGGTTCTTCTTTTACAACGATATCTTCCTTTTTATAATTTTTGTCTAAAATACCATAAACAGGAGAGATTACAGGAGATGGTTTAAACTTTCTAGAATCAATATCTGCATTTTTTTGTTCATAAGCTCGTCCTTTAATTTCTCCTTGTCTTTTGATTTCTTTTTTTATTTTAGGAGTATCATAATCAAAAAGATTAAATCCCATTCCTTCATTAGTTTCTTTCGGAGTACTAGCATTTTTCATTTCTTCAAATTCTTGATCATCAAACATAGGGAAATCAAAAGTTTTCTCCGCTTTAAAAATACTTCGATCAGTCGTAATTGTGTCTTCGTCTTTTATCTCTTCATCATATACATTTTTTTTCTTTTCAACTTTTTTTTCTTCTCTTACTGGTTCTTTTACCGGTTCTTCGACTGGTACTTCAATTTCTTCCTCTTCAAATAAGACATTCTTGAGTTTATTAAACAGTCCCATAATTATCCTCGCTCTCTATTAACGAATAAAGTCTGGATCTACCGTATCTTCTTGTTCTTCATACTGTCCATACTCTTCTACAATTTGTAAATAACCACTTTCTGTCTCAGCACTTTCAAAAATATTATGTTCCACTTCATTCGCTTGTAAAACATCTTCTCCCATCAAACTGGATAATACTTCATCTTGATAGGAAATAGAAGAAAGAATAGAAATAGCATAAGCAATCGCTTTATTCACTCTATCTTTTTCTACTATCACTTCTATTTTAGCATAATTATACATGATTTCAACAAAATATTTATTATTTTGTGTATTTTTTATTTCGATATAACCAAATAAATTATCTTTTTTTAAAGGTTCACTATACACCACATCAACTTTTTTCATATAATCTTCATGAATTCGATGATAGTAACTAACCCGATCTACATACATGTAGTATCGCGTATCTTGGTAACCAAAAATTTCATTGCTTCCTTCTTGATAAAAAATCCTCATTCCTTTGGGTAAATAATACTTATACCCTGCCCTGTAAACATTTGAAGATGAAACACGAGAATTCATAGCCATCGATAAGATATCATCATAACTTTCTTGTTCTATTGTAGAACAACCACATGAAAGGAAAAGAAAAAAGAACAAGATTAATATTTTCTTTTTCAAATTCATCACCTTAACTTATTTAAGTATAGCAAAAAAAAAGGCAAAAGTACATTTAAAAATACTTTTCATCAGCTTTTGATAGAGTTCTTTTTCTTTCTAATTTTCTTTCTTCTTCTAAGCGACGTTCAGCATTTTCTAATTTTTCGGCAAGTCGAATTAATTCATTTTGATAATAAGAAATCAGCCATTCTAACCTTTGAATTTCTGAGAAAATTTTCATTTCGACGAGTTCACCATCATTATTTTTTAAAAATATAGAATCTTTTTCCATAATTTTTCTCCTTCATTTTTTGATTGCTTTTACAAAATTGATTGGATATCCTAATTTCATAAATTTTTCTTCATATTCTGTAAAAGCATAATTGTTGTCTTTTTCGTTTTCTAAATCAAAGCTAATTTTTTCTAAAGTATATCCTTGTTTACTAAGCTCTTCTAAACTGTATCCAAAAAAAGTAAGATTATCTGTTTTTTGAAGAATTGTTTTTTCATTTTTAAAAATTGTTTCATATTTTTCTAAATAGTATGAACTAGTAAGTCTTCGTTTAGCATGTCGTTTCTTTGGCCAAGGATCTGAAAAATTAAGGTAGAGAACATCTATTTCATGATCAAAAATATCTTGTATGGTAGAAGCATTAGCTAAAATAAAACGAATATTAGGAAGCGGGGTGTCAATTTTTTGAATTGCTCTTACTAACACACTTTCTTGATATTCCATTCCGACAAAACAAATATCAGGATATTTCTGTGCCATTTCTATCAAAAATTTACCTTTTCCACACCCTATTTCTAAATGAATTGGAGCATTTTTGGAAAAAATCTTTTGCCAATTTTCTTTACAATCTTTTAAAGAAGAAAGATAAAAAGGACTTTGGTTTAAAATTTCTTTTGCATTTTTGACATTTCTTAAACGCATTTGATCACTTCTTTCTAGGTATTTACATATATTTATGGTAGAGGAGGACGAATATGTTAAAAAATCGAAATTCGTTTTTTGAAAGTTCAAACTTCAATATGAATGCCATGAGTCAAAACATGAATATGAGCTCAATGCCAAACTTTAACAATTTTCAAGATGCTGTTCCTACACCCTTACCCATTTATCCTAACATAAATACAGGCGGAATGCAAAGCTCTACTCTCACTGAATTAGAAAGTAGAATTGCTAGATTAGAAAGAAACATCAATCGTTTAGATGCCAGATTAAATAAATTAGAAGGAACTACATTTTATTCAAACAACAACTACGAAACCGATGGAACAATGTACATGGTATAACAGTAAATTTTTACTGTTTTTCTTTTAATGTTAGTTTTGTAAATACCTTGTAAATTAACATATTTTTACTTTAGATTTACTTTTCCAAAAGTAAGTTTCTTTACAATTCGATTTAAATACTCTTTTCCAAAAACATCTTCTAAAATTCCTTTTTTATAACATATCGTTAAATAAACAAAGGCTCCAATAATTGTTATTATAGCGACATAGAAAATACAAGAAGTTTTTTGATATAAGTCATAAGGTAACACGATTTGAACCGCTAAAACAACGAGAACCATTGCTAAAGTTGGAATGATTAATTTACCAAGTAACTTCCCTGTTTCTTTATATTTTAAGTGGTGTTCCTTTTTTAAAATTAATAATGTTGAAAGAGCTGAAACTAAGTACCCTAAAATACTTGCTAAAATGGCGCCTATAAAAGGCTGTAAACCTAATGCATGAGAAAATAACATAAGAGGAATATCTAAAATGGCATTGGTGGCATAACCAAGTAAAGTTGTTAAATAGACTGCTTTAAATTTATTTAAACTTTGTAAAGTAGAAGACGTTATCATGTAAAGATTAAAAAACAAAGAAGCAAAAATGGAAACGGAAAGAACAAGACCACCTAACAAAATTGCATCCGTTCCATAAAATATACTCCAAATAGGCTTAGCAAGTAAAGCGATTCCAATCACCATTGGAATACACGCGACTAAAATAATTTGAATTGCTTTGTTTAATCTTCCTTCTACTAAATTCCATTTTTTTAAAGTAAATGCTTCAACAATATTAGGAATTAAACTAATCGATAAACCCATCGCAATGGAGTTTACTATCATACTAATTTTTCCTGACCAAGTTGCAACTGAAGATGTGATAAATTCTGTTGTAGCAGCATCAAAACCTAAAAAAGTCATCGTTCGGGAAATAAAAACCATATCCACAAAATTATAAACAGAAACCGAAACATCAATAATAATGAATGGAATAGCATAAGAAGCAATTTTCTTTAAGATTTCTCGATTTGAAATTTCATCTTTTTGCTTGGTTCCATCTAAATTTAATTCTTTTTTATGACTATGAAGATTATATAAAATATATAAAATTGCAGCAATTCCACCAGCAAAAGCTCCAAAAACAGCAATACCAACAGAAGTCGTTAAAGATAGATGAAAAACATTTAAGGCAAGGAAACTTCCTCCTAAAATAACGGAAATTCGAACCACTTGTTCAATTACTTGACTAATACTAGAAACATTAATAATGTTATGCCCTTGCAAGTATCCTTTAGAAACACTTAAAAAAGGAACAACTAAGATGGCAAAAGAAACACAGCGAATGACAAAAGTGACATCCTCAATGGTATTTCCACCCTGTAATTCACCTAAAATTAATGTTGCAAATTCCCGAGCAAATACAAATAATAAAATAAATGCTGCGATGGAAATAAAACTAATAATTTTCTTGCCAACTTGGTAAGCTCTTACTTTTGCATCCATCAAGCCAAGCGTATTATATTCTTTAATAATCTTACTAATGGCAACCGGTAGTCCAGCAGAAGAAATATCTAAAAAAATAACATAAATATTATAAGCATAAGCATACAAAGCACTTCCTTGAATTCCAATCATCGCATAAAAAGGAATTACATAAAGCATCCCTAAAATCTTAGTAATAACAATAGCAACTGTCGCGATAACTGTCCCTTCAATAAAAGAGCTTTTCTTCATTTTTAACCACTCATTCTTTTTCACTATAAATCACCATAGCGGAAAAACAATAAATTTGATCTTCTCCTTGGATACCTATAGCAACTTCATATTTCATATCTATTATATCACCAGTAAGACCACTTAGAAAAGAATTTATTTTGCTTTCTAAATCCTTCTCAGTATTTTCATCAAAACACTTTACTTTCAAAACATATCACCTTCTAATCATTATTTAAGCACAGAAAAGATAAAAATATTGTCGAATCGTAAAATAATTGGTATACTTTTATTAAGGTGAACATTATGAAAAAAGAAACAATTATTTATTTTGTAATTGGAATTGTTATTTTATTACTAGCAATTACTTTTTACTTTAAAACAAATACATATCGAGTTATTTTTGCTGTAGATGGCGCTGCATATGAAACAAAGGAAGTAAGAAAAAATACCTCTTTTAGTTCTTTACCAAAACCTGAAAAAGAAGGATATGCATTTATTGGTTGGTATGATGAAGATGGAAATTTACTAGAAACATCCACAATCATTTTAAAAGATACTGTTTACTATGCAAGATGGGCAGAAATTGTAACAGAAGAGGAAAACCACTAAAAAACAATGAAATTTATCATTGCTTTTTTTATTCTTCCAAAACAAAAGATTCCTTTTTAGAAATACAAACTTCTTCTTTTTCAAGAAGATTTGCTTCGTAAATTTCATAAATTTTTTTGCTTAAAGTTTCTACAATCGTTGAATAATCACTATATGCATAAGAAGTAAACACAGATAAAAGATATGGATATTTTTCATCAAAATAAATACCAATATCATTATAGTAAGGTTCAGTAAAACCATATTTATGAAGGAATCGCTTTGTATCAAAATTTAAAGAATTAAAATAGTCATTATCCATAATACTTTTTAAAAATTCACTATATTCATTATTTAATGATAAAATACGATACGCTTCTTTTAAAATATAATATCCATCTATAGCTCTTAAGTTTCCATATCGTTCACTTTCTGTTGCAGTAAGGTGAACTGAAATAGAGTTTGCATATTCCCGTAAATTAGACAAACCAATATAATCAAATAACATAAAATGAGCAGTATTATCACTCACTGTAATTGCGTGGGTAATTAATTCTCTTAAAGTGACTTCATCTCCGATTTGATGAGTTATCATACCACTACTATAAGGAGCTTTATATTTTGCTTCATAAACTTTTGTTTCATTTAAATCAACTTCTTGATCCATCGCTTTTTGAATTAAATAAAGAGCTTCTACTAATTTAATAATACTAGCACCATAATAACTTCGTTCTTCATCTTTTGTGATAGTATATTGATTATTAATATCTTCAAAATAAAATGAAAGATATTTGTTTTGATACTCTGTTTCCAATTCTAAAATTTGATTAGACGTTGCTTCAGAAAGAAAAGGAGTATTGATACATTCTTCATAGATTCGTTCTTTTTCAGTTAACAATCTTTGTTCTTTTTCAATTCTTTCTTTTTCGATTTTTTGTTGTTCATAAAAATATATCCCATTAGCTATCAAACAAGACCCTAAAATCACTACCAAAAAAAGAAGAATGCGAACCAATACGATTTTCTTAAGTTTTCTTTTTTTTCTTCTTTTTTGCATAGTACCACCATTCTCATTATACTACAAATTAAGACTTTTAGTGCAGAAAAAAAGCACTGATATTCAGCACTTTTTCATGAATATAAATTATTCAATAATTTCAGATACAACTCCGGCACCAACAGTACGTCCACCTTCACGGATAGAGAACTTAGTACCATTTTCTAATGCAATTGGCGCAATTAAATCAACAGTCATATCAACATTATCACCTGGCATAACCATTTCAACACCTTGAGGTAACTCGATAACTCCAGTTACATCTGTAGTACGGAAATAGAATTGAGGTCTATAATTTGAGAAGAATGGAGTATGACGTCCGCCTTCTTCTTTCGTTAATACATATACGCTTGCTTTGAATTTATGATGTGGAGTAACACTTCCTGGTTTAGCAAGAACTTGTCCACGTTCAACTTCTTCACGAGCAATACCACGTAATAGAACACCTGCATTATCACCAGCTTGAGCATAATCTAGTGATTTACGGAACATTTCAATTCCTGTAACAACAGTTTTCTTAGTTTCTTTAAGTCCAACAATTTCAACTTCGTCGTTAAGATTTAATTTACCACGTTCTACACGTCCTGTAACAACAGTACCACGTCCAGAAATTGTGAAAACATCTTCAATACTCATTAAGAATGGTTTATCTGTTTCACGTTGTGGAGATGGGATATACTCATCAACTGCTTTCATTAAATCACGAATAGATTGTTCAGCTTCTGGGTCTCCTTCAATTGCTTTTAAAGCAGATCCACGAATGATAGGACAATTTGAATCAAAATCATATTCTCCTAATAATTCACGAATTTCCATTTCTACTAAGTCAAGTAATTCAGGATCATCTACCATATCGCATTTATTCATATAAACAACAATTTTAGGTACTCCAACTTGACGAGATAATAGAATATGTTCTCTTGTTTGAGGCATTGGTCCATCGGCAGCAGATACAACTAATATTGCTCCATCCATTTGAGCAGCACCAGTAATCATGTTTTTAACATAGTCAGCATGTCCTGGACAGTCAACGTGAGCATAATGACGTTTTTCAGTTTCATACTCGACGTGAGCTGTATTAATTGTAATACCTCTTTCTCTTTCTTCTGGAGCTTTATCGATATCTTCATATGCAACAAAGTGTCCAAATAATTTTGTAATTGCAGCTGTTAATGTTGTTTTACCATGGTCAACATGTCCAATGGTACCAATATTAACGTGTTCTTTTGAACGATCAAATTTTTCTTTTGCCATTTGATTTTTTCTCCTTTCACTTATTATATTTTATCTAATGCTTGAATGAAATTCAAGTATTATTTTTAGTTAACGCTGTTTTTCTTAATGATTTCTTCAGCGATTGATTTTGGAACTTCTTCATAATGATCTAATTCCATTACAAAGTTTCCACGACCTTGAGTATTAGAACGTAATGTCGTTGCATACCCAAACATTTCAGCAAGTGGAACCATAGCAGTAATTTGTAATGCATTACCACGTGATTCTTGACCTAAAGGTCTTCCCCGTCGAGATGTTAAATCTCCCATAACATTACCCATATATTCATCTGGAACTGTTACACTTACTTTCATAACTGGTTCTAGTAAAACTGGATTACATTTATTTTTCGCTTCTTTTAAAGCCATAGATGCTGCGATTTTAAAGGCCATTTCAGACGAATCGACATCATGATAAGATCCATCAAATAAAGTTGCTTTAACATCGACCATTGGATATCCAGCTAAAATACCACCAGCCATAGCTTCTTGTAAGCCTTTATCAGTAACCGGAATATATTCACGAGGAACAACTCCACCTACAATAGCATCGACAAATTCATATCCTTTTTCAGGATTTGGTTCAAAGCGAACCCAAACATGTCCATATTGTCCACGTCCACCAGATTGCTTAATGTATTTACCTTCACATTCTCCTGCTTGTTTAATTGTTTCACGATAAGCAACTTGAGGTCTACCAATATTGGCTTCGACATTAAACTCTCTTTTCATACGTTCTACTAGTACGTCTAAGTGAAGTTCACCCATACCACTAATAATCGTTTGTCCTGTTTCAGGATCTGTTTTATAACGGAATGTTGGATCTTCTTCAGCTAATTTTTGTAAAGCAATTCCTAATTTTTCTTGATCTGCTTTTGATTTTGGTTCAATTGCTTCATCAATAACAGGTAAAGGGAACTCCATTCCTTTCATAATAACGGGATTTTTTTCATCACATAATGTATCAGCAGTTGTTGTATTTTTAAGACCTACAGCTGCTGCAATTTCACCACAGTAAACTTCAGAAATTTCTTTACGGTTATTCGCATGCATTTGTAAAATACGTCCAATTCTTTCTTTTTCACCCTTTGTAGAGTTAACAATATAAGATCCACTAGATAAATGTCCAGAATAAACGCGGAAGAATGCTAAACGTCCAACAAATGGATCTGCCATAATCTTAAATGCTAAAGCGGTAAATGGTTCAGAATCACTTGGATGACGTAGTACATCTTCGCCAGTTTTTGGATCATAACATTCAATAGATGGAACATCAGTAGGGGCTGGCATGTAATCAATAACTGCATCAAGTGCAAGTTTGACACCCATATTAGACAACGCACTACCACACATAACAGGGAAGAATTCAGCAGCTAAAACTCCTTTACGGATAGCGCTTTTAATTTCTTCAACAGTAACGTCTCCACCTTCTAAATATTTTTCCATCAAATCATCATCAAATTCAGCAGCAGCTTCAACAAGTTCCACATGCTTTTCTTCAGCCAAAGCTTTTAAATCTTCTGGAATTTCAATTTCAGTGGCTTCTTCTTGTTCTTTTCCATCATAATGATAAGCTTTCATCGTAACTAAATCAATAATACCATTAAAGTCACTTTCAGCTCCAATAGGCCATTGAATTGGTTTATAATTAACACCAAGTCTTTGTCCAATAGATTTTAAAGTAAATTCAAAATCAGCACCTAATTTATCCATTTTATTAGCAAAAATCATACGAGGAACTTTATATTCTGTAGCTTGTCTCCAAACAGTTTCAGATTGAGGTTCCACACCAGCATTAGAATCAAGTAAACAAATTGCTCCATCTAATACTCTTAATGATCTTTGAACTTCGACTGTAAAGTCGACGTGTCCTGGTGTATCAATAATATTTAAACGGTATCCTTTCCAATGAGCAGTTGTTGCTGCAGATGTAATCGTAATACCTCTTTCTTTTTCTTGATCCATCCAGTCCATTTGAGACTCACCATCATGAGTTTCACCAATTTTATGTGTAATTCCTGTATGGAATAGTACACGTTCTGTAAAAGTAGTTTTTCCGGCATCAATATGTGCCATAATTCCAATGTTTCTTATTTTATCAATTGTAACATCTCTTGCCATATTTTAGCCCTCCTACCATCTATAATGAGCAAATGCTTTATTTGCCTCTGCCATTTTGTGAGTATCCTCACGTTTTTTCACTGCGCCCCCTGTGCCATTCGCGGCATCAATAATTTCATTTGCTAAATTAATAGCCATGCCTTTTCCATTACGGTTTTTAGCATAATTTACTAACCATCTAAGTCCTAAAGTTTGACGTCTTTCTTCACGAACTTCTACTGGAACTTGGTAATTCGATCCACCAACACGTCTACTTTTAACTTCTAATGATGGCATAATATTTTCTAAAGCTTCTTGAAACACTTCAATTGCAGGACGTCCTGTTTTTTCACCAACAATATCAAATGCTTCATAAAGAATTTTTTGAGCAGTTCCTTTTTTGCCATCTAACATAATTTGATTAATTAATTTTGTAACAACTTTAGATTGATAGATAGCATCAGGTAACACATCTCTTACTTCTGCTCTTCTTTTACGCATAGTTAATTCCTCCTTCTATTATTTTTTTGGTTTTTTTGCACCGTATTTACTACGTCCTTGCATACGATTTTGAACTCCTTGAGTATCAAGTGTTCCTCGAACAATATGATAACGTACACCGATTAAGTCTTTTACACGACCTCCACGGACTAATACGACACTGTGTTCTTGTAAGTTGTGTCCTTCTCCTGGAATATAAGTATCTACTTCTCTTCCATTGGATAATCTAACACGAGCATATTTACGTAATGCTGAGTTCGGTTTCTTTGGAGTTTTGGTTCCAACACGAGTACAAACGCCACGTTTTTGAGGACTATTTGTTGTTGTTTGTTTTCTTTCAAGAGTATTAATTCCTACATTTAAAACTGGACTTTTGCTTTTTCTAGTTTTTTTACTTCTTCCTTTTTTTACAAGTTGATTTACAGTAGCCATAACTTCTCCTTCCTATTAACACACATCCTGGTGTATCAACATTTCCTTTAAATAAGGTTTTACCGAAGTAAAACCAATTTAAAAATCAATGATATCTTACCATTGATAATATATGTCTGTCAAGAAAAATCTTGCAAAAAATTAATTTCATAGATATTCTCTTCTGTTCCTTTTCCAGAAGTAATTTTCACATTATTTTTTAAATAAAGAACTGGACGGGTGTATCGATCATTATTAGTACCATCGGCAGCCACATGATCTTTATCAATATCAAATTTTCCATAAGAATCTGAACTACGTCCAACGGAAGTTATTGTTTGCTCATATTGATTTACATAAAGCCAATCATTTTGGTTACATTCAGTTATTGTAGAACTTCCCCAAGCATTTAAAGATTTAGCTAAACATTTAGATCTTCCATCAATACTTCCACCACTTGAGGCATAGCCATAATCACTTGGATACATTAAGGCTACTTTTCCTTTCCATGTTGTTTTTCTTTCTACTTGATCATTACATTCTGGATTAGTCGTATCACATATTTTACCATTATTATTACTTCGCTCATATTGATAGAATCTGTTAACATTTCCATAACTATCAGCTGCATATCCAGTTGGTTCATTACTCCCCGTATTCCAAATCACTTCTTCAATCGGATCTTTAAACTTTTCTTTCATTCCTGTCTGTGTAAAATCACAATCTTTAGACCCGTTATTATAGTAACTGTAGCATTTTCCATTTTGACTATTCCAATATAAACTATTATTGAATTTAATATCAGAATCATTGCTATGATTGTTCTCATATCCTGGATTTAAGAGTTTCATTAAGTCAGCTTGGCTCCATTCATTTATGCCTCTACCTATATTAATATCAATTGATGAGCTATCCCATGTTAAGTTTCCAATGCTATCTTTTCTGATAATTTTGACTCTTTGTTCTACAGTCTCTTCACTTGTCATCACATTCACTAAACCGATGATTCGCCATTCTTCTTCATTAAATTTGATATAGTTATCTGGATTACTTCCGGCATATCGATATTCTGTTTGTTTGAATCCTTCATCTTTTATTGTTCCACTTACTCCATCATGTTTTACTTCATAGAGTCCATTTCCTTCTGTTACGGTTGGTATTCCTTTACCTAAGATATAGGCTCCTTTTATAAAATATAAATTACATTTTGTTCTTGATGTAGTTACTCCTTCTACTACAATACTCCAATTATCTGGATTTAATGTTACTTTTAGTTTTGGATCAGTCCCTCCAGTCACTCCACAATAACTATTCTCTTCATCTAAGATATATCCATCTTCTTTTTGAGGCATATCTTTTTGAATTTTATTGTCTTTATAAAAAGCAAAGTAAATATCTCCAGGGTCTTCTATACTTCCATTAATATAATCTTCATTTTTAATCACTTGAAAACTTGCAAATGTTTTATATAAGAAAACTCCTGTGATTAATAATACACAAGTTATCGTAAATAGTATTATTACTTTTTGATTTTTCTTTTCTTCTTTAAATTTCTGTAATTTCATTTAAAAAATCACCATACCTATTTATGATGATTTTATCAATTACCCCCCCCCCAGAAGTCAATTGACATGTTGGCAATTATTATTTTATAGTTGATTTATTTTTCTTATGTATGTTATGATTATTTTAAGGAAGTCATTCGTGGCTAGTGCCTACCACTTTTTTCTTTTTTAGAAGGGAGTGGTCCTTATGAATAAAAGATTTTTTATTCTACAACTTATGAAATATATCACAATAATTATCTTTTTCATAACGATTTGTATCTTGTTCATTATTTGGACAATTTCCAAATAAAAAAGGCACTTAATCTTTCTTTGAAAGATTAAATGCTCATCCAACTTTATTGGTAGGCATTAGCAAACGAACACTAATGACTTCCTTTTTTATTTTATGAAGTTTCCTTCATCTATATACACTTTATCACTTTTTCCTGCTTTTGACAAGAAAAATCCCCTACTTTTCATTTATTCATACGAACACCATTTACAAGTGGATTGATACTCCTCTTTTTTATATATGGCATAGAAATACTAGGAACATCTTCTTTTTTTATATGTTCAAATAAAGAAAAATAAGATTGCAATTTAGAATCAGATTTTTGTTTTAAGAAAGAATAAAGTTCATCTTCATGATAGGAATATAAATCTTGATAAGAAATATAACCTCTTTTTATTGCATAAAAAGTAAGATTTGCTAAAAGTTGCATCATATAATTGTCTTCTTTCGAATGAGTTGCTATATCAATAGCTTCATTTATTTTCATCACTTTTCTTGCAACACTCATCGACTGAAAACCAATTTCTTGCTCTTGAAATTCATTTTGAAACAATTTTAAATCAGAAACAATCATTTTTATATCATTTAAAGTAATATTTTGAGTCCAACTCATTCCCGTTAAAATAATGCCATCCAGTCGATCGGCACAAAGTTTGGGGCGATCATTATCCACTATCGAATATTGTTTAAAATTTATCATATCTTGAAGAGAAATAGAATCTTCTTTTAAATAATTTAATAAAATTCTATCTTTTTTTAGAATTTCTTCAGTATAGGCTTCTGTACTTTCTTGATGTGCATAATCGCCATTCATATAATCAATTACATGAGAAAAACATGGTGTTCCGACATCATGATAAAGACCTGCTAAAGTTTGAGATTTGTCATGAGTAAAACGATAAACAAGTAAAGCCGTCGTAAGCGAGTGATCATAACGACTTATTTCTTCTTGAAAAGAATAAATCTCTTTAGAAGCATAATTCATGCCACAAAAATAATTAATTTTTTTTAAACGAAGTAAAGAAGGTGTCTGTAAATATTTTACGAGAAAAAGAGGTAATCGTTCATAACCTAATAATTGAAGATAATATTTTAAATACATAAGTTAATCCTTTCAAATTAACCCCTAGTATATTCTTTAATCTTTTCGTTCCCAGTGAATTGGTTCTATTCCTTGTGAGACTAAAAAATCATTACATTTTGAAAAAGGTTTACTGCCAAAAAAACCATGATTCGCTGAAAAAGGACTTGGATGAGGAGACGTTATAATATAGTGTTTTGGATTTGTAATAAGATTCATTTTTTCTTTGGCAAAATTCCCCCATAAAATAAACACAATTGGTTCTTCCTTTTGATTTAAAACTTTAATAATATAATCAGTTAATTTTTCCCAGCCATAATTTCGATGAGAAGCGGGTTTATCTTTTTCAACAGTAAGCACTGCATTTAATAATAATACTCCTTCTTTAGCCCATCCGGTTAAGTCACCATCTTGACGAATAGGAATACCTAAATCATCATAAAGTTCTTTGTAGATGTTTTGTAAAGACGGTGGAACCTTAATTCCTTTTTGAACTGAAAAAGAAAGTCCATGGGCTTCACCTTCACCATGATAAGGATCTTGACCTACGATAACTACTTTCACATTTTCATAAGGAGTTAATTTTAAAGCATTAAAAATATAATTTCGAGGTGGATAAACGGTATGAATTAAATATTCATGATCTATCATAGCTAAAAATTTTTTAAATCCTTCACTTTCCCAAATAACTTTTAATTTTTCATCCCAACTATTTCCAATCATACTATCACTTCTTTTGTTTATTATACAATCAACTAATAAAAAAGAGAAGAATTATTTTTCAATATGATTCTTCCTTTTGAAATTACAAAATATTCATTTATGATACGTTTCATGATGATTAATTTTAAATGAACGATAAATTTGTTCTAATAAGATTCCTCGAAATAAGCCATGTGGATAAGTAACACTCCCAAAAGAAAGGGCAAAATTACTTCTTTTTTTGATATCTTCATGAAGTCCTAAAGAACTACCAATGATAAATGTAATAGATGAATAATGAACAAAAACTTGATCTAATTTTATAGCAAACTCTTCACTACTCAAAAGCTGTCCCAAAATTTCTAATGTAATCACATAATCTTTCTCATGGATTTGCTTTAATAATGAATCTCGTTCTTTTTCTAAAGAGTTTTCATCTTTTACCTCAATGATTTTTATCTCATGATATTTCGAAATTCTTTTTTGATAATCTAAAATAAGTTCATTTAAATAATTTTCTTTGATTTTACCGACGCACAAAATCTTTATCATCACAAACCTCAATTACTTCATCTTGTCTTGCACAGATAACTTCTGGTAAAGTTACTTCGTAATCATGAAATGTTTCTTCGATCATTTCTAAAGCTTTTTCTTCGGTATTATTTGTTTTAGATAAATGCATAAGAACAATTTTTTTGGTATCTTTTCCTACTAATTTAGTTAAATAGAAGCTACTATCTTTGTTGGACAAATGACCTAATGTTCCCAAAATTCTTTGTTTTAACATTTTAGGATAAGGTCCATCCATAAGCATTTGGATATCATGATTACTTTCAAATAAATAGTAATTAGCATTTTCTAAAACGGGAAAATATTTTCGATTTAAATAACCTGTATCGGTTAAATAAACAATTTTTTCATTACCTGTATCAATAATAAAATTACGACCATCTGCAACATCATGGCTAGAATGAATGGTTTCAATTTTAATATTCTCAATATAGAAATCATCATCATATAAAACAACATCATCATAATCATTTAAAAAAAGTAAATCTTTTTTCATCATTCTAGTGACATACACTTTGGGATGATTTCTTTTAATAAAAACTTCTAAAGCACTGATGTGATCTTTATGCGTATGACTAATAATCACTGCATTAATTTCTTTGGGATTTTCACCAATGCTTTCTAGTTTTTCACATAAATATTTATTATTTTTTCCAGCATCAAATAAAATTCTTGTTTCTCCCAAACGAAGAAATGTCGAATTTCCTTCTGAGCCACTCGCTAAACAAACAATTTTCATTGATACAAACTCCAAGGGTTATACCAAGTTCCCCCACGATTTGGGAAGCCAACTGCAAAGCCAAAGTGTAAATGTGTTCCAGTCGAAGATCCACTGCTACCCATATAACCAATGACTTGTCCTCGATCTACAACGCTTCCTACAGATACAGCCAAATCACTTCTTAAATGAGCATAAATCGTATAATAATTATTCTCATGTTGAATTACAATATAATTTCCGTAACTCATACCACAATTGCTACCATAATATCCATAATTGGCACAAGAAGAATTCACTTCAACTACCGTTCCAGCTCGAGCGGCATAAATTGGTGAGCCAAAACCAGTACCAGAAATATCTAAACCACGATGGAAAGAACCCCACCGAGGTTCATATCCGCTCGTAATAACGTATCCAGAAACAGTTGGCCAGCCCCAGTCTAAACCAGTATGATAAGTATTTCCTGTTCCACCACTTCCGCTATAACTATAGCTAGGTCCAACAGTTGTAATTTCTTGAACAGCTTCACGAATTGTTGTTCGATTAATGATATTCGTATCTTGAGAACGTTCACCATTAATAATACGATATTCTTGGGTAATTCTTTCTAGACCCGTAACACCTGCTTGAGTCACTTTTTTAGACCCACGACTCATTTTCGGATCCACTACTGTTGTTTTCGTGAATGCTTGTTCTACATCCTCAGTGGATCTTACCTCTTCATAAAGAGTCAACACCGGATTAATAATCCCATTGGCTAGTTTTTCACCAATAGATAACACTGCATTTTCACTTCGGAATTTCGGATTTAAAATTAATAATTCGCGAACATTTAATTGACTTGTTTCAGCAATGGAAGAAAGAGTATCACCTTTTTTTACAATATAACTTGCTTGTGGCTCTGTTGTTCCATACAAAAGATACTGGGTAAGTTCATCAGTATTCGTAAAAATTTTATTTTTTACCGAAATATAAGCTTTCTTAATCACAATCTTTTCTTCGAATTCCATGTGATTAATCACTGAACCAACATCTCGAATAGCTTCTTGATTATTGTTAATAAATGCTTGATAATCACTTTCATCGACAAATGTGGTAATGAACCGATGCTCAGCTTCTTTATAAACTTCATCATCTAAAACATAAATGTTGGTAACCTTTTCTTGTTCTTCTTCGGTTGCTGGTCTAGTAATTGTAATAACATATCCTTCTACGGTAAAGTCTCCTTTATCTTTAATTTTTTGATAAATTTGACCTTCCGAAATAACATTTTCATCATAAGTGACATATTCTTCAATATCAAACCCATTTGGGGGATATACTTGATCAACTTGATAGGTATCTTTGATATCTTGTTGTTCTTCATTAATTAAATTAAGAAGTCGATCACGATCCTCTACTAAACCAATCTTCTCACCATTTAAATAAACTTGATAGACATTTCTTGGTTCCATTTGACGACTTCGAAATCCACAAACCCCAAATAAAATGATCAACGTAATGGTTAAAAAACCAATCCATATTTTTTCTTTTTTCATAATACCCTTTCTAAAAACTATTCTCATCCATTGGTGAATATGGTTTAAAACAGCTTTTGTTTAATTCAAACAAAATTTGAAACAATCCTGTACTACCACGACGATGTTTGGCAATAATAACATCCACTGGAACAATATTAGTTTTATTATCAGCTGTTTTATTTTCAAAATAATCTTGGCGATTTAAAAACATAACTAAATCGGCATCTTGTTCAATAGAACCAGACTCTCTTAAGTCAGCAAGTCGTGGTTGATTTGATTCTCTTCTTTCGGCATTTCTAGAAAGTTGAGCAAGAGCAATGACTGGTACTTTTAACTCCATTGCCATTGTTTTAAAAGCTCTAGAAATTTCTGATACTTCGACCTGTCTTGATTCTACCCTTCCTCCTGTAGTAACAAGCTGTAAATAATCAATAACAACCAAGCCAAGACCTTTTTGACTTGATGCTAATCTTCGACATTTAGCCTTAATTTCAGGAGCTGTAATCGAAGCATCATCTTCAATATAAATATTGGTATCAGCAAGTTCACTCATGGCTTCATTATACCGTTTCCAATCATTATCATTTAAAAGGCCTGTTTTTAATTTATCTCCTTCAATTTGACCAACCGCGCTAATCATTCGATTTACTAATTGTTCACCACTCATTTCCAAATTAAAAATAGCAACAGCTTTATCCGTTTTCATCGCAGCATTCGTGGCAATGTTAAGAGCAAAAGCCGTTTTTCCCATACCAGGACGAGCAGCTAAAATGATTAGTTCTCCTTCATGGAATCCCGAAGTCGCACGATCTAAGTCAATAAATCCCGAAGGAAGTCCTGTCACTGCCGATTTATTTTTACTCATTCGTTCTAGATTTTCATGAGCTTCTCTTAATACTTCAGTAATTGATTTAAATTCACTCGTTTTTCTAGCTCGAACAACATTTAATACTTTTTGTTCAGATTGATCAAGTAAAGTCGTTAAATCTTCTTCTTCATCATATGCATTCGTAATAATATCTGTTGCAGTATCAATCATTCTTCTTCTTACAGCTTTTTCTTTTACGATTTCCATATAATAATCTAGATTAGCACTGGTCACAACTGAATCAACAACTTCACTTAAATATTCAATTCCACCAATTGCATTTAGATTTTTTTGTTTATCCAATTCATTTTTGACTGTCATAATATCAATGGGGCTTTGTTCTTCATAAAGATTTACTAAAGCAGCAAAAATCTTTTTATTGGCATCAACAAAAAACATATCTTCTGTAATATTTTCTATAATTTTTTCTAATGCATACGGATTTAAAAAAGCAACACCTAAAACACTCATCTCAGCTTCAACATTTTGAGGCATAACTCTTGATGCCATAAAAATCACCTACTTCTTTAAAATAATCTGGAAAGGAAAACTCACTCTTTTGTGAAGTTCAATTTGCACTTCATGAGTTCCAAGAGTATCAATTGGACTTTTTAATTTAATACATTTTTTATCAATAGAGTATCCCATCTTTTTCAATTCATCACTAATTTGCTTAGTAGAAATAACTCCAAATACTTTATCTTCTTTCCCTGTTTTTACAACAAATTCTATTTTTTTCTTTTTCAGTTCATTCATAATTAAAGTATATTCTTTTACAAGGTCTTCTTCTTTTAAATGACGTTTTAACAGTTCTTCTTCCAAAACTTCTTTACTTTTTTTGGTTGCCATTACTGCAAGTCCCTTTTTCAATAAATAATTTTCGGCATATCCATCACTTACATCAATAATTTGATCTTTTTTACCTTGCCCCTTCACATCTTGTAGTAAGATTACTTTCATAAAGAATTCCTCCTTTAAAGTCAAACTTATTATACCAACAAATCAAAATTCATACAATATTGTTTTCAATTTAAATTGCAAAAACAAGAGTCAAACAAAAATATTGTGTTTTCAAAAAACTTTTATTATAATAATCGAATAAGAGGTGTCAAATGGATCATTATATTAAAACAGTAAGCTTAACTTATAATAGTACTAATGTAAAACCAAGTACCATTTTATCTTATTTTTTTCGAATGATTGGAACTTATACTCAGGAAAATGTTATTGATGTTTCAAAAAAGACTTATTTTCCTCAAAATTCTTGCTTAAATATTTTTCTTATCTCAAAACCAAAAGACTTAGAATTTATTAATCAAAATTGTCAAAATGTCAAAAATAAAGTTTTAGTTACAGATAATAAAGATTTAGAAGCAAATGACATTTTATACTATAGCTTAGAAACGAAAGAAAATAAAATCAAATTTTTAAAAGATATGGTATCTTTTGCATTAGAATCTATCAAAAATGAGGATAACCGAAAAGAAATAAAAGCAAGTTTAGAAGAAATCATTGAAAATTATATTGAAAATAAAATCGCTGAAAAAATGTTAATTAGAAAATTTCATTTCAGCGACTCGCCATTATATGAAGATGCGGTAACCCAAATGAAGAAAGCGATAAAAACAATAAACAGTGATTTTGATAATAAAAATTTATTTCATTTAAATTATGCTCAAATTTATTTAGCCTATGAATTAAATGCTTTGCAACTTAGAAATAAAAAATCTACGACTTATAATTCAGGTGAAATAAATTATTTAATTGATTACTTGTTAAAGTTATTTCCAAATGAAGAAAGCTTGTATTTACTGAAAGGTACTACCCTTGAAGAGCTACAATCAATACCATCAGAAGGATTTCAAGAATATAAAAAAGCATTAACAATAAATCCAAACCATCCATATGCATTATTTAGAACTGGTCTTTATTATGAAAGATACTGGAAAAGACCCGATCTAGCTTTCAAGAGATATAAAAGAGCTATAGAATTATCTCCGCTTTCTACTAAAGAATTGTATATATATGGAAAATATCATATGTGGGAAGCTGAAGATGATGATAAAAATACTATGGATGTTATGAATGTAATTCCTCAAATATTAGAAAATAAATGGTCAGAGCAAGAATCACCCATTCTTCTTAGTCCTAGAGAAATTTACTTTTTATATGCTGCTTATTTTAAGATGGGTACCCTATATCCTTACTTAGCTGAGAAGTCAACAGCTTTTTATCAACAAAACGCCTGTTATTGTTTTCAAAATACTTTAAATATATATAAACATTATATCGATGAAAATAAATTCATTCAAACTGTTTTTGAGGAAGATTGTTCTTCTGAAGTAAATGAAATCATAAGAAAAAATATTCAAGAAACTCATCCTTTAAATAGAATAAAAGACCTAATAGATGGTTGGGAGAAAGTTTTTGAAACATATGGAATAGACCAAACAAATCAAAAAATTGTAAAAATTAAAACTAGATAGTAATATACTACTTAAAACAGATAGAAAAGAAACTATCTGTTTTTGTATGAGAAAATGACAAAAAAAAGAATACTTTATTTAGTACTCTATTTTACAAATGGAATTAAAGCCATAAATCTGGCATATTTTATTTGCTGGGCAATGTGTCTTTGATGTTTTGCACAAGCACCGGTCATTCTTCTTGGAAGAATCTTTCCTTTTTCACTAATATATTTATTAATAATCATAACATCTTTATAATCAACACTTTTTCCAGCACACATTTGACAAATTTTTTTCTTTTTTCTTCTAAATTCTGGCATAATTTATCTCCTTTCTTAAAATGGTAAATCATCATCCGTTAAAGCAATTTCTTCGCCAAAATCTTTAAACGGATCTTCTGAAACATCAGTTGATGGTAAATCTTGAGGTTCATTATAAGTAGGCATTGGATCAGAATAGTTATCATTTCCTGAAGAAGAAGTATCCACATTTCCTTTTGTTCCTAAGAATGTTACATTATCAGCAACAACATCTGTTGTATAATGTTTTTGACCATCTTGACCATCAAAAGAACCAACTTGAATTCTTCCTTCTACTGCAACTTGAGATCCTTTTGAACAATATTTGGCAATATTCTCTGCTTGTCTACGCCATGCAATACAATTAATAAAATCTGTTTGAGGTTGTCCTCCATTTTGAGAACTAAAAGTTCTTGAAACAGCCACGGTAAATCTTGTGACTGAAAGTCCACTGCTTGTTGTTCTTAATTCTGGATCTCTTGCTAAACGTCCAATTAAAATTACTTTATTCATGACCTACTCCTCATCTTTACGAATAATTAAATGTCTTAATACATTTTCATCAATACGAATCTTACGATCAAATTCTTCAATCGCATCTTTACTAGCTTCTACATCCATTACAAAATAATATCCATTCAATTCTTTTTTGATCGGATAAGCAAGATGTTTTTCGCCTAGTTCTTTAAAATCTACCACGTTTCCTTTTAAATGAGAAATCAAACTTTTAAAAGTTTCTGCTGTCTTTTTCACATCAGCACTTTCCATAGTAGCTTTTACGATAAACATAATTTCATATTTCATCATTTTTTACACCTCCTTATGGTCTAATGGCTTTCTAGTATTCTAAAAAGCAAGGAGTAATCTCTTTGTTACTCGCATTTATTTTAGCATTTGAAACGAAGAAAGTAAACCTTTTTTTCATTTCTTTTATATGAAATAGAAAGGAATTTATGCTTTTTTCTCGTTTTTTCTTCGTCCATTTGCTTTAGCAAGGCTCCTTTTCATCTTGGAAGCAAGTTCTAAATCTGTTATTTGTTCATTTTGTTTTCTTTCCTTCACATACATATCCCAAAGAAGTTGAGCCATGGATTCCATAGACTCTTCATTAGCAAAATAAGAAGAAGAAATAGGAAGAACTGTTTGATCACACTGAAAAGAATCTATATATTTATGACAGCAAATGCAATATTGACAAGAATTAGAATTTCCTAACTGCACAACAAAAGGATGCGAACAATGTAATTGCATCTCTTGTAAAGTTCTCATGCTTTCTTCTTGCATTTTAGACAAACGAGCAATTTTTTGAATCATCTCACTTGTTTTCCTTTGTCTTTCTTCTAAATCTATCAAAGACTCACGTTTTTTTTCATAAGAAACTTTTAGTTGAAAATAACGACTTCTTAATTGGGATAATTCTAAAACGGAAATATTGGTATTTCCTTCTTCTTTTAACTGTGAAGTAACTAAATCTTTTGCATGCTCGGCTGAAAAAGCCTGTATTGTAAACGTTTCAATCATTTTACTCACCCTCTGTTTTTCTTTCTATTTTTTAAGTAAACTCTTGGTTTCTTTCATTTCTTTGGGAATCGCGATTTCCATATAATCTAATACAGTAGGCGCAACCTCGGTCAAATCTCCTGTTTCTTCTAATTTTATTTTGGAATCAGTAATCAAAAAAGGAACTTTACTAAGACTATGCGTTGTAACAGGATTTCCTTTTTCGTCTAACATTTGATCAGCATTGCCATGATCTGCAAGTAACACTAATGTATAGAAATTTTCATCCGCTTTTTCTTTTAAAACATGAATGCAAAAATCAACAGTGATACAAGCTTTTACAGTAGCATCTAATACTCCAGTGTGTCCTACCATATCGGGATTAGCATAGTTAATCAAAATAAAATCGAAATCATTTTCCATGCATTCAACACATTTTTTCGTAATTTCTACCGCACTCATTTCAGGCTTTAAATCATAGGTTGCTACTTTAGGAGATGGAATCAAATATTTTTGACATCCTTCTAATGGACCATTATTCTCACCATCGAAAAAATAAGTCACATGAGCATATTTCTCGGTCTCAGCTATTCGAGCTTGAGTAAGACCTAGCTGAGATAAATAAACACCCATAGGATTTGTCACTACTTCTCGTTTTAAAAAGCATTTGATTTTAATTTTTGGATCAATCGATAAAAAGGCATAAGAAGAAAGCGATAATACTTTTTTTCGTAAAAATCCTTCAAAATTTGCTTGGGTTAAAGCTCCCATAATTTGTTTCGCACGATCAGTTCGGTAATTCATCCATAAGATGGTGTCCCCTTCTTCAATTGCCGTAAAATCTTTTGTTTTCAAAGGTGGTAAAAATTCATCTGTAATTTTTTTGCTATAGCATTTTTGAATCATCAACGGAATACTTGGTGCTTCAAAACCAATCCCGCTTGTTAATAAATCATAATATTTTTTCGTTCTCTCCCAGTTTTTATCTCGATCCATTGCATAATAACGACCACAAAGAGAAGCTATTTTACCAACTTTGGTTTCCTTCATTACTTCTTCTAATTTTAAAATATAAGAATAAAGAGCCATATCATCGGTATCTCTACCATCACTAATCAAATGAAAGAAAACATTTGTCACTTCTTCTTTCGCCAAAACTTTTACTAATTTCAAAAAATGATCCAAACTAGAATGAACTTTTCCATCACTTAATAATCCAATCACATGAAGAGGCTTCTTAGATTCTTTTACATGAGTAATCATTTCTTGAAAATCTTCATTATCCATTGGTGTTCCATCTAAAAATTCATTAATCATAGCAATACTTTGTTTTACTTTTCTTCCGGCTCCAATAGTCATATGACCAACTTCACTATTTCCAAATTGCAAAGGCTCTAAACCAACCGCTTCTTCACTTGCTTCTAATAAGGCATGAGGATAAGTTTTCCATAATTCTAAAAAATGTCTTGGTGGAGCCATTTGAACAGCATTTCCAAGAGTATTATCACTCCATCCAAAACCATCCATAACCACCATACAAATTTTTTTCATATAAAATCAGTCGCTTTCCAAAACTACTTGACTCTATTTTATCACAACTGGAAAAAGAAAAGAAGAAAAAATAAGAAGTTTAAAGCAAACATAATTTTGAAAAGACAAATATGTTCAAATAATAAACAATTTTTAACATAAGTGTAGAATATGTTAAAAAAATAGAAAAAATTTAACATATTTCTTGTATATGTTAAAAAAATAGTGTATTATTGTATATAAGGAGATGGTTCACTATGAAGTTATTGCCATTTAATGATTATGACTTTAAAACTCCAAGAATCCTTGAAACATTAAATGAAGCTTCAAGATCACTTGCTGAATTAAAAGGTTTCGCTAATTCAATTCCAAATCAACATATTTTAATTAATGCCATTACTATTAATGAAGCAAAGGATAGTAGTGCAATAGAAAATTTTGTGACTACTCATGATAGTATTTATAAAGTATTAACAGAAAGTGGATTTAAAGATGAAGCTGCTAAAGAAGTTGCTGATTATCGGAGTGCTATTTGGCATGGATATGAAATTATAAAAGAAAAAGGATTTATTTCCACTAATGTTTTAGTGGAACTTCAAGGAATGATTGAACACAAGAAAGCTGGTATAAGAAAAAGTCCTGGTACGAAATTAGTAAATAGTAAAACAAAAGAAGTCATTTATACTCCACCTCAAGATGAAAAAGAAATTAGAGATTTACTTAAAAATCTTGAAAATTATATGAATGAAAATGATGATGAAATCGATCCATTGATTAAAATGGCTTTAATTCATTATCAATTTGAATCTATCCATCCATTTTACGATGGAAATGGTAGAACAGGTAGAATATTAAATGTTTTATATTTAGTATTAAATAATCTTTTAGATAGTCCAATTCTTTATTTAAGTAATTACATTAATAAAAATAAAGGTCAATATTATCAATTATTTACTGAATTTAGAGAAAATAATAATTATGAAGAATGGATTATATATATATTAAAAGGTATCAACGAAACATCCAAAAAAACAATTGAATTAATTAAACAAATTCAAAATGAAATGGAATCTTATAAAAAAGAATTCATGACAAAATTACCGAAAATATATTCTGATGAATTGCTAGATGCTTTATTCTTTGAAGTTTACACTAGAATTAATTATATCGAAAATAAATGTGATGTAACAAGACAAACAGCTACTACATATTTAAATAGTTTAGTAAACGCTGGATTACTTGAATTTGAAAAAATAGGAAGAGAAAGTATTTATAAAAATACAAGATTAACTGATTTATTAAGCAAATTTTAAATTAGATCAATAACGACTAGGAGGAGAAAAAATGGATTCTTATTTCTATCATTTTACAAAAATAGAAAACTTAAATAATATTATGGAAAAAGGATTAGTTCCAATGAATGGCGAAAATTCAAAATTGGTTGGAGATTCTAGGACAGGAATTTGTGTATCATTAGATATTTTAGGTGCTGTTGTTTTTAGTGCAAGGTTTTGGTATAAAATGATGTTTTTGTATCACGATGAAAAAATTGCTAAAAAACACTTTTATCATACTATATTTTTGAAATTTAAAGCTGATATCATTGAACAAAAAGAGATTGATATTGAAAATTTTTCTCAATTTTTTATTAAAACATCTATTCCTTCTGAATATTTAAAAGTGTGTTATTTAATTGATTCAATTGGAAATATTGATACAGATCGCTTTAAAGTAATGTTATACATGATGAAGACAGTTCATTTTCCAAATCAAATCAATACTTCAGATTTTCCTTACAAAGCATTAGTAGAAAAGCTGTATCAAGATTTAAAAGAGGACTTAGCAAACTTTAATGAAAAAGATTATCAATTATTAGATATGCCTCTTCTTGATTTCTTAAATCACAATTTTAATTTTTCAATTAAAAAATAAAAAACTACCTTGGTAGTTTTTTAAGAATAAATTTGAACACGATTATTTTCTAGTCGTAAAGCATCAGATAAAGTAACCATAAATTCGGAATTTGTTGGTTTTGCACGATCATAATCAATACTATTTCCAAACATTTTATCCATTGTTTTTAAATCAGCTCGATTCCAACTGATTTCAATCGCATGACGAATTGCTCTTTCCACTCGAGATGGAGTTGTTTGATATCTTAAAGCAATTTCAGGATAAACTTCCTTTGTGATCCCACCTATGAAATGAGTTGATTCATAAAGCATCAATATTCCTTCTCTTAAATACTGATATCCTTTAATTTGTGAAGGAACTCCCAAATGATGAAGCATTTCAGTAATTCTTAATTGAATTTGATAATCTGCTTTTTTCTTAGCAGAAAGGTTGCTCGTATTTTCTTCAAAAATTTCACAAATCCGTGCTTCTAAATCTTTTAACTGACAAGGTTTGATCATATAAAAGTCAACATCAAAACGACTTGTCATTTGAATTGTATAGTCTTTACGATAGCTAGACAAAACAATAATCTTCTTATGTAAATTTTCTTTTTCTAATTCTTCTAAAATAGCCACGCCATCTTTTCCTGGCAAAATAATATCCATTAATACCAGATCGATTTCTTCATCATGCTCTTTCACATAATCTAAAACCTTACTTCCATCACCAATGATATTTACAATTTTGATTTTAGCGTTGTCTTTAAAATACTCTTGCACGCTTTTGGTAAACTCCACACTGTCATCTACTACTAAAGCATTAATTTTTTTCATTTTTTTCTCCTCACATTAAGTACCTCTACAACAACACGCAACCTAATAATAACAGAGATTTCGTCGAATGAAAAGGGAAGAAAAGATCCATATATGTCTACTTCTGTCTAGTTTTGTCGAAAATGATATTTTTTTTACATTAATTGGCATTTTTTAAATTTTAAAGAGGGAAATATAAAAAAGTGGCTATTTTTCAAAAACACCACTTTTATTTTTTTATCTTATTACAAACTATATTCGATATAATAAGCTCCTTCAGAAGAATTATATAAAATGCTATTATTTCCTAAGCTTATAAATTTTGAAACATATTTTTTAGAATATGATTTGCCATTTTCAGGAGCTTCTTTCACATCTTTTAATGTCCATGTGCCATTTATTAATTGATAAAATACTAAATAAGATGTATATGTATAAGTATATTTAGTTGAACCGCTTGTTTTCGTTTCATCTATTTTTCCAACGTGTAAGACAATTTTATCGCTTCCCATATGTCCCATATTAATAAATTCTCCGTATTTAGAATAAGTAGATTTATCAATGATTTTAGTTCCTTTAAAGTAACTTTTATTGCAATCTCCCTTGCCATTAAATATATTTCCACCAGGACATACTTGAATTGGTGTTCCATCACTTAACCCCATAAAATCAATAATTCCAGTATTCGTACCCCATTCTCCTGTGCTATAGTATGTATTTCCAGCAAATCCATCCGGATCACTAAAGTAAACAAAACCACTAGAAGTCTGACCAGAGTCTTTTTGTTCAGAACCTATTCTTTGTTTTGATAAATCATAATCACGATACCGATAATTATTATAATTTACTGTAGCTTCATTATAATAAACTCGAACCGTATTACTTCCTGATGAATAAGATACCCCTTCAAGGCCAGCTCCTGGGCGACTACTTCCACCAGTTGAACTTATTTTGCCTGTATTTTTTCCAGACAATGTTAGAGAATTGCCATTTACTGTGATTAAACCAACTTGAGTATTTCCTCCCTCGATATTACTATCTCCAGCAACAAATATTTGATGATCATTAATTCGAACTGTACGGAAGAAAAAGCCAAAGCCACTTGAGCCTGAATGTAATTGAATTTCATTTCCTAGTGAGTAACCATTTGATTTTACATTAATTACCCTTCCATTAAAATAACTTTGATAGCTAATCGTGTCACCTCTAGAATTTGAAAGCCCATCGCCTTCAAAGGACACAATCTGATTTTGATTTAAAGATTGAAGTTCTCCTTCTAGTCGATTTCCAATTCTAGTTAATGTAGGCCCAAGTACAACCTTTACTACACTTGATTTGACTATTCCTGATGTGTTTCCTGCTTTATCTACTGCTTTTACTGCAAATGTATAACTTCCTG
>CANQFE010000005.1 GCA_947598285.1 uncultured Bacilli bacterium | reverse complement strand
TTCACTTGTTATCCTATTTTTATCTTTTTGATTGACATTCATCATCCAATAAGCAAATGAGACTCCCATTCCCATAATAAGAATAACTATGATTCCAATTATTATTATTGTTTTCTTTTTCATCAAAAAATCACCATACCTATTTATGATGATTTTATCAACTACCCCCCCCCCAGAGGTCAATTGACAATAAATTTTATGCTTTCTTCTTTATTTGATCATATCTTCTGGGATACTTTAAATCAGTTGGTTTTTCTTTCTTTATTTTTAGTAAAGTTCTATGGCCTGCTTGATTTGGTAATTCAAATTCTTCTTTTAAGATGATTTCACAAGAAAGATTCTTTAAAGTTTTTTGAGAGTTTTCAAGTTCTTCTTGAATTATTCCTTTCATTACCAGATAACTTCCATTTACTTTAAGTGATGGAATTCCTAGTTCTAATAATATTCTTAATTCGGCTACAGCTCGAGATGTTACATAGTCAAAGACTTCTCTATGATTTTTGGTATATTCTTCTGCCCGATTATAAATTATTTTTACATTTGATAAATTTAGTTTTTTAAGACATTCTTGTAAAAACAATATTTTTTTATTGTTTGAATCTAATAAAGTCACTTCTAAGTTTGGAAAAACAATCGCTAGAACTAAGCCAGGAAAGCCTACTCCTGTGCCTATATCTAGTAATTTTCCCTGTTCTAAATTAGCTATTTTAGTTAATGTTAATGAATCATAAAAGTGTTTTAAATAAACTTCTTCCACTGTTTTAATCGCTGTTAAATTAGTATGTTCATTATATTCTAATAAAAAGTTTGCATAGATATTTAATAGATGTTCTTTTTCTTTTGTTAAAGTTATTCCTAAACTTTTTATCGCATCAAGAAACTCATTCGGCTTCATAAGGATACTCCTTTTTTAAATAAATACTAAGAATGGAAATATCACTAGGATTTACGCCACTGATTCTTGTGGCTTGTCCTAAAGATATTGGTCTTACTTTTTCTAGTTTTTGACGAGCTTCTGAAGCTAAATTTTTTACTTTTTGATAATCAATATCGACTGGGATTTTCTTTTCTTCTAATTTTTTCATTTTTTCGACTTCTTTGTTTGTTTTAGAAATATATCCTTCATATTTTATCATAATTTCTAATTCTTCTTGAGTGTCTTTTGAAAAAGGAATATCAATCATTTTACTTAAAAAATCCATAGTGATTTCTGGGCGTTTTAATAATTCATAAAGAGTTTGTGTTTTTGTTGGGATTAACTTTTTAGAATCTTCAAATTGTTTTTTGACATTGTCATTCATTTTTAATTTTGTTTCTTTTAAAAATTCATTTCCTTTGGCTATTTCTTTTAGACGATTTTGGTAATTTTGATATTGAGTTTCAGTGATTGTTTGACATTGATGAGCGATTTCTCTTAAACGTAAATCAGCATTATCATGACGAAGGATTAGACGATATTCTGCACGACTGGTAAGCATACGATAAGGTTCTTGAGTTCCTTTGGTAACTAAATCATCAATTAAAACACCAATATAAGCTTCATTTCTTTTTAAAATAAGTGGTTCTTTCTTTTCTAAACTTAAACTCGCATTGATCCCCGCGATTAATCCTTGGCCGGCTGCTTCTTCATAACCACTCGTTCCATTGATTTGACCAGCGGTATATAAATTCGCAAGAACTTTCGATTCCAATGATGGTTTTACTTGTAAGGGATCGATCGCGTCATATTCTATGGCATAAGCGTATTTAGTTATCTCGGCATTTTCCAATCCTTCTAAACTATGAACCATTTGCTCTTGAATTTCTTTAGGCATAGAAGTGGAAAAGCCTTGAAGATACCAATCATCATAATACAGACTTTCTGGCTCTAAAAATAATTGATGTCTTTCTTTGTCTTTAAATCTTACTAATTTATCTTCAATGCTAGGACAATATCTTGGGCCAATTCCTGTTACAAGTCCACTGTACATAGCAGACTTTTGAAGATTGTCTAAAATTATTTTATGAGTTTTTGAATTGGTATAAATCAAATAACATTTTTGTTGTTTTTTTAGATCATATGTTGGCGGATTATCACAAGAAAACGTCCAATAGGTATCATCTCCTAGTTCTTCGTGCATTTTAGAAAAATCTATGGATGAAGCTTTAATTCGAACTGGAGTTCCTGTTTTTAGTCTTTGGATGTGAAAACCATATTTTTTTAAATTGTCACTTAAATGATTGCTTCTTTTCTCACCATGAGGTCCACCTTCCTCTATGGTTGATCCAATTAAAATATTGGCTTTTAAATACGTTCCAGTCGTTAAAATAACTTTTTGAGCATAAATTTTTGAACCATCTTCTAAGATCACACCAATGACCCGATTATCTTTTTCCATTAAATCTTCAACCATAGCTTCTTTGATGGTTAGGTTTTCGGTATTTTGTAATTCTTTTAACATATTTTTCGGATAAGTAATTTTATCCGCTTGAGCTCTTAAACTTCTTACAGCTGGTCCTTTTGATTGATTTAGCATTTTGATTTGAAAATGAGATTTATCGGCAACTCTTCCCATGAGACCACCTAAAGCATCAATTTCTCTTACGATAATTCCTTTGGCTGTTCCTCCTATGGAAGGATTACAAGGCATATCGCCGATGTTTTTTATATTGCCTGTGATTAATAAGGTCGTATGACCTTTTGAGGCAGCAATATGACTTGCTTCAATGCCAGCATGACCACCGCCAACCACGATAACTTCGTAATTCACTTTTTCACCTACTTTCCTAAACAAAAACGAGAAAAAATATTTTCAACTAATTCATCTTCATAAAATTCGCCAATCATTTTTCCTAAATTTTCCCAGGCACTTTTGATATCAATTGCTAAAATATCAACAGGAATATTTTTTTCATTTTCTTTTAAGACATGTTCAATACTTTCTTGAGCTTCTTTGGCTAAAGCAATTTGCCGTGCATTCGATAAATAAGTTAAATCTAATTCTGCTAAGTCTTTTAACCCAAAAATTTCGATAATTTTGGCTTTTAATTCTTCTAGGCCGGTCTTATCTTTCATACTTCCTTTAATGATTGGAAAGTTAGAGGGAATATTTTCGATTCTTTTTTCTAAATCTGCTTTATTTAAAAAGATTATTCCTTCTTTTACTGTGGATAAAATTTCTAAGTCTTCTTTTTCTAATGGTTCACTTTGATTTAATACAATTACTGTAATATCTGCTTCACTCATTAATTTTTTACTTTTTTCAATTCCAATTTGTTCTACTAAATCAGTTGATTCTCTTATTCCAGCGGTATCAAAAAAATGGAAAACAATTCCTTGATAAGCGATTGATCCTTCAATTACATCTCTTGTTGTTCCTTTCCTATCGGTTACGATTGCTTTTTCTTCTTCTAATAAGGCATTTAAAAGAGAGCTTTTGCCAACATTGGTTTTTCCAACAAGAGCAATTTTAATACCATTTTTAATGAGTTGACCATTTTGGGATTCTACAATGATTTTTTTTAACGTATCATTTATTTCTGTTAATACTGGAGTTATATTTTCTTTGGTGATTTGAAGTTCATCAGTATATTCAGGATAATCGATGTTGACTTCAATATTGGAAAGTAAAGAGACCATTTTTTCTCGTAAAGAAGAAATTAGTTCCGTCGTTTTACCAGTTAAACCATTTAAAGCCATTTTCGATTGTGATTCTGTTTGTGCTTCTAAAAAATCACTTACGCTTTCTGCTTCCATTAAATTAATTCGGCCATTTAAGAATGCTTTTTTTGTAAATTCTCCTGGTTCAGCTAATGAAGCTCCATTAGTTAGTAATAATTCTAAAATTTTATTTGTTACAACATAACCACCATGGCAATCTATTTCCACCATATCTTCTTTGGTATATGTTTTAGGCGCGCGCATCAGAAGTACTAAAACTTCATCAATTATTTGATTGTTTTCTTTAATATAACCATAGTGAATGGTATGACTTGCCGCCTTTTTAAAACTTGAATTAGAAAAAATTTTACTTACAATTTCAATGGCTTCCGGACCAGAAATACGGACAATATTAATGGCATGTGCTCCTAAATGATTGGTAGAAATACTAGCAATTGTTCTTTCCATTCGATCACCCCTTCGTTTTCGTATTATACCACAGAAAAAGAAAAATTACATGAAAACTAAAATGGAAGGAAAAAGAATACTTCTAAAAATGAAGTATTCAAATATTTTTTATCTTTTTCTGATTCTTTGATTTTGTTTTAATGATAAAATTTCTTCTAGATATTTCATGTATTTATATAATATGGTGTATTGTTCGTCAATTCTTGGATGACTATCCAAAATTAATTTTTGGTGATTTTCATTTCTTTGAATGAAGGCCATTTGATTGGCGTTAAAATAGAAAACATTTTTTTCTTCACAAGCTCTTTTGATACGTTTATTGATACTATGAATTGGCAAATTCATGATTTTTCCTATTTGAGTAGAAATGAAAGGAAAATTCCCTACTGTGATAATATTTTTTTCATTTCCTTGTTTTAAATATTTCAGAAATTGAATTATTTTTCTTAAATAAGCTTCTTCTTCATCTAAAGAATCAAAGAATGTTTGGCCATTTTCATTAGAACTAAAGACTTTTCCCATAAAACAATTTAGGAAAGATATGGTTAAATCATTATAGCCATAGCAACTTATTAGTTCAATGTCACTTTCAGGATAAAATTCATTTAATATTGCTGTATCAATTTCTTTTTGTTCTCCTTTCAATTTCTTTTTAACATCACTTTCAGTTGGATGGCTTGCCAAAAAGGAAAAAAGATCTTTATTTGTTTCATTTGATAAAATAGAATAATTATAAAATTCGATTGGAACTCCTGATTTTGATAATTCTTGTTGTAATAGCTCTTTTAATTTTAAAATAAAAGGTCTTATATCTTTATTAGTAGCTGACCAACCAGAAGTAAGAGAGTTCCCTAACCCTACAATTTTGGCTTTCTCTAGTTTATTTTCACATAAATATTGTTTTATTATTTGAGTAAAAATTTTTCCCTCTTCCATAATTTGTTCTTTGGCAGCATTTTCACTTAAGACAGAATATTTCGAAGTAATTTTTGTTAAAAATTCCACATTTGTTCCCTCCTTTTATGAGTATGTACTTTATCACTTTCTTGTTCTTTTGTCAATTTTCCTATCTTAAGAGGTCGTGTTATAAAAAGACAGATTACTCTGCCTTAATTATTACATGTCGATTTGGTTCTTCGCCTTCACTTACTGTAGAAACTCCTTTAAAATTCGTTAGCTTATTATGAATAATTCTTCTTTCATAAGAATTCATATTTTCTAAAGCAACGGGAATTTTTGTTGTTCTTACTTCACGAGCTGTTTTAATGGCTAATCTTTCGAGATTTTGAACTCTTTTTTCTTTATAGTTTTCAACATCTAATACTATTTTTACAAAAATATTCCAATCCACATTTACTTTAGCTCGACATAAAGTTTCTAAAGCTCTTAAAGTTTGACCATTTTTACCAATCAAAATAGCATTATTATCTGAAAACATAGTAATTGTAAATATTTCGTCACGAATGCTTGTTTCAAATTGAACAGTAAGACCTAAAGACTTAGTTATCTCTTCTAAGTAATTTTTCATTTCTGTTAATAGTTCTTGATATGAGATAGCGTTTACTTTATAAACAGTAGATTTGAATAGTCCCCCTTTTTTGACTTCTTCTTTGGTGTAAAAAATATTTTCTGTTTTTAAATCATTTTTGGCTTGTTCTACTGCTTCAAGTAATGTTTTTCCTTCGGTAACAACCATATTATCACTTCTTTCTTTTTTTCTCTTTCCATTTTACATGAATGATTTTTTTCTTATGATGATTTTCTTTCTCTAAAACTTTTTTGATAATAAAATTTTGTAAAACGGCAAAGCCATTCGTTACGATCCAGTAAAAGGCAATCGCGGTTGGTAAACTAAATGAGGCGATGGAAATACTTACAATCATAAACATAAACATTGCATTCATTTGTTTCATCATTTCATTATTTTGAGATGATTTCATGGAATTTTTAAAAGAAATATATGTCGTCGCGACGATTAAGAAAATTAATATGATATAAATATATTCTCCTTGGGCTAACCCTTTCCAAGGGGTCATTCCTAGATGCATTCCAAATAAATTTCCTTCAAAGATGGCTGGTACTTCATTAATCGCATCTAAAAATGCAAAGAATAATGGAATTTGAAGTAAAGCAATCAGGCAACCGGAGACAGGATTTATTTTATACTTTTGATAAATTAACATTTGTTCTTGACTCTTGGCCATTAACGATTCATTATCTGTTTTACCAGCATATTTTCTTTCTATTCTTTGAATCTCTGGCTGAGCTTTTTGCATATTATTTGTTGCTTTCATACTTTTAATTGCAAAAGGAAGTAAAATCAAACGAATTAAAAGTCCAACAATCATAACTGATATACCAAAATTATTTACTAGGTAACCAACTTTTAAAATAATATAGGCTAAAGGTTTTACTAAAAGTGTTTTCCATAAGCCATCATATTCTTTAAAGACTTGAAATTCTTCACATTTTGGAATCTCTTCTAATTTTTTTCCTAGCTGACTTTCATTTTCCACATAAATTTGATATAAATCAGAATCTTCACTTGGTCGACATAAAATATCTTTTCTGATACTTTGACCTGTCTGAGGATTTGTTAATATGCTACCATTTTCTGCTTTTAAATAATCATCATTGCCACAGCCACTGGTAAGAAATATTATGAAAACAACGATGAGTGCTAAAATTTTATTTTTTAATTTCATATCCTTCTCCTTTCTCTTTTACTAAATTTTGAAAACTTTGTTTTAATTCTTGAAAAGACATATTTTTCGTGTTCTCTTTCATTATTATAATATAATCTTGGTTGGTATTCAATGTTTTTTTCCATTCATCTAAAATTACACGCATTTGTCTTTTTAATTTATTTCTTTTCACGGCATTTCCTAATTTTTTTGAAACAGCAATACCAAAATGAGAAAATTCATATTTTCCTTTCCTTATATATATAGTAAAATCTTGATTTTTTCGAAAATGTTCATGATGGATCATTTCGGAAAATTCTTGATGAGATTTAATCATTTCTTTCTTTTTCATGGGATCACTCTTTCAAAAAAAATTCCACATTAAAAATGTGGACTATTTATGACACAATACTTTGCGTCCTTTTTTTCTTCTACTTTTTAAAACATTTGATTTTTTACGTGAAAAGAAACCATGTTTTTTTGCTCTTTTTCTTTTATTTGGCTGATAAGTTCCAACTTCCATATTCTTCCTCCTTTTTAATAAGCTCTCTTATTATAATATTAAAGTTTTTAAAAAGTCAATATTTTCTCTTGTTTTTATGCTTTTTTTAAGATTTTTTTTTGCTTTCAATGGTAATTTCTAAATTATATTCTTTGGCAATCATTAAAAGTAATTCTACATCAAAATTTCTTAATCCATATTCATAATATTGAATGGTCTAAATAATTGGGAAACAAGTGAAGTAACTAGTATGAATAGTATATTTGCAGGTACGAAACTTTCTTCCATTGATGTAGGTAATTGGGATACGAAAAATGTAAAATTTTTAGATTGGACATTCTATTATTGTAAAAATTTAATAGAAATTAAAGGAATTGAAAAATGGGATACTCGTAATATTATAAGTATGAAAGAAATGTTTCAAGACACAAAATCTCTTGAAACAATTTATTATGGGCCATATTTTATGCACAAGAAAGATGCCGACATTACTCAGATGTTTCAGTCAACAAAGGCAAATAAACCTACTGACTCCTCATGGAATGGAGCATTTTCATATCTTATTAAAAATTATTCACATCAAAAAAAGAAGAAAAGTGAATAATTTTTTTCTTTTGGCTTTTTATTTTTGCATTTATTTTTCTATATTCACATATTCACTTTGTGTGCATAACTTTCTTGCACTTTTCCACTTATTCATGTGTATATGTTTTTAGTAAAATGTTTATAATGTGAATAAGTATTATAATGCTATATTTTATCTTATGAAAAACTGTTGATAACTTGTGAATAAGATGTTAATATAAATTTTATACTTTTCAAGTTTTGAAAAAAAGTGTACAATGAATTTAAGAAAGTTAAACACAAGAAGCGGGGTGGTTTCATGAGTGAAAAAGATCTTTGGCAGTCTGTTTTAGAAGAAATTTCTCCTCAAGTTAACTCCGCATCTTTTAATGCTTGGTTTAATGATTTAAAAATTATTTCTCTGAAAGAAAATAAAGTTACCATCCAAGTTCCAATGGAAATTCATAAAAAGATTCTTTCTACCAATTATTCAGAAATTATTGATGATGCTTTTTTTAAAGTTACAAATCAAAATTTTGAATTTGAATATTTATTAAAGGAAGAAGTTATTGAAAAAGAAGAGGAAGAAAAAGTAGTAGAAGAAAGTCATCCTTTTATTCAACCAATCAATTTTTCTCCAGAAATACCTGTTGAAGAATTAAAAATAGAGAAAGAAGAAAATTGGGATAGTAATCTGATTCCTTCTTTAAATTTTGATAATTATATTGTTGGGGATTCTAATCGACTTGCTAAGACTGCAGGAATGATTGTTGCTGAACAACCTGGAAAAGTGCATAACCCATTATTCATTTATGGGAAAAGTGGTCTTGGAAAAACCCATCTTATGCATGCGATTGGAAATTATATTGTTGAACACTCTCATAAAAAAGTTTTATATACAACAAGTGAAATGTTTAAAGATGATTATGTTAGTATTGCTAATAGTGATAATGGTAATAATATTGAAGTGACGGCTAATTTTAAGAAAAAATATCGAGATGTAGATGTTTTAATCATAGATGATATTCAATATTTAGTTGGAGCTGAAAAGACTCAGCAAGAATTTTTCCATACTTTTAATACCTTACATCAACAAAATAAACAAATTATTATTAGTTCCGATCGAAGTCCTGATGATTTAAAGCTTTTAGAGGAACGACTTCGAAGCCGATTTAGTTGGGGACTTCCAGTTGATATTTATCCACCTGAATTTGAACTTCGATGTAAAATAATTCGATCCAAATTAAAAAATATGACTATCTCAGCTAAGATTGATGAAAATGTGATTGAATATATTGCTAATAATTGTCAAAATGATGTGCGTTTTTTAGAGGGGGCATTAAATCGACTGATGGCTTATACAGCAATGATTATTCCCGAAAAAATTGATTTAAATTTTGCCATTGAAGCTTTAGGTGATTTTGTGAACAAAAATATTTATAAAGAAAATAGCATTGAAGGAATCCAAAAAGCAGTGGCTGATTATTATAAAATTAAAGTAGAAGATTTAAAAGGGAAGAGAAGAAGCGCTAATGTAGCTTATCCAAGACAAGTAGCAATGTATTTATCAAGAGTACTCACTGAAGAAAATTTAAATCGGATTGGTTTAGAATTTGGTGGTAGAGATCATTCTACTGTGATTCATGCTTGTGATCGTGTTATTCAAGATTTAAAAACAAATAAAAAGTTAGAATCTGAAATAAAGGAGATCCAAAATATGATGTGATGTGAATAAATATTTTGATTGTGGAAAGTTATCCACGACAAAAAATGACAAAAAAGTTAGATAGTATGGAGTGAAAAAAAGTTATCCACGTTATCCACCGTATTAATAATACTAATATTAAATTTATAAATAAGAAAGAAGGAAGAAAAATGAAATTTGCAATTGAAAAAAATGTATTATTAGAAAATTTAAATAATGTAATTAGGGGTATTAGTACTAAAAATGTGATTCCTGTTTTAAATGGAATTAAGTTTGAACTTACGGAAGCAGGTTTAACACTTATGGCTAGTGATAGTGAACTTACTATTGAAACATTTATTTCAAAAGAAAATATTTCATCAATTGATAGTACAGGAACAATTATTATTGGAAGTAAATATATTTTAGATATTATAAGAAAAATGCCTAGTGATATTATTTATTTTGAAATGCAAGATAGTTTAAAAATTAAAATTTATTCAGATTTTAATCAATATAATTTAAATTGTTTAGATCCGAGTGATTATCCTAGTATTAAATTAACTAGTCAAAAAGATCCAATTGTGTTAAAAGCTGATGTATTAAAAGAACTTATTAACCAAACATCTTTTGCTATTTCTACTCAAGAATTAAGACCTATTTTAACGGGATTAAATATTAAAATTAATGGTGATAATTTAGAGTGTTTAGCGACTGATTCTTATCGATTAGCTAAGAAAAACATTAAGATAGATACTTCAGTAGAAGGGGATATCAATATCGTAATTCCTGGAAAAAATGTCATTGAACTAGAACATATTTTAGTGGATGATGATAATGTGTATATGCATGTATTTAATAATCGAGTCTTATTTCAATATAAAAATATTAAATTTCAAACTAATTTGCTTTCTGGAACATTTCCTAACACTTCTAATTTAATACCAACAGAGTTTGAAATTATTGTTCAAATGAAGAAAAATGATTTTTTAGGAGCGGTTGATCGAGCAGCTTTATTAACACAAGGAAAAGATAAGAATATTATTAAAATGAAAATTGAAAATAAAGAAATGATTATTAATTCCTATGCTTCAGAAATTGGTAAAACAGAAGAAAAATTATATGTTGAAACTGAAGAAAAATCAAATATTGAAATTTCTTTCAGTGCGAAGTATATGATGGAAGCTTTGAAAACAATGAAAGAAGAAGATTTGTTAATTCTTTTAAATAATGATGTAAAACCAATTGTGATTAAATCGGTAGCAGATGAGTCTTTAATTCAACTTATTTTACCAATTAAAACATATTAAAAGAAAAAAGGTGAGAACCTTTTTTAAGAATCTATTTCTTTAAAAAATTCATTCATAGAAATATTTAATTTTTTAGAAATTATATATAAAAATTCTAGACTAAATGTTTGATAACTACTGTTTTCAATATTTGAAATTGTTCCTTCATGATAGTGAATTAAATCGGCTAACTGAACTTGAGTTAGTCCTTTTTCTTTGCGAATTCTTTTTATATTTTTTCCAACAATCACGTAAATATATTTATTATCATTTTTTTTAATTTCCACTAAATCTCACCAATATTATTATCTTATTAACATTTATTTAATGTACTACATTTAATAAATGTACTTTTTGAATAAAATGTGTTATATTTAAAATGGTGAAAGATATGAAATTACAAAAATTTAAAGAAAAAAATAGTGAACAAAAAAGTATTATTTTATTTACCGTAGCTTGTGTATTACTAATTACAGGAGTATTTTTATATAAAACATTTGCTAATTTTCAAGTAATAAAAAATGAAGATTTAATCAATGGAAGTATCGAAGATCCTGGTGATATTTATTTTGCTTTTTATAAAGACAATAAAATTCAAAAAGAAATGCCTATTAAAGAACAAGGATATGTTTTAGATGAAGAAAAAAGTTATTGTGGAGTGACTGGAGGAAATGACTATGATATCAAAGTACATGTTACGGAAGATAATATGATTCATGTAAGTGGAGTGACTACATCAAGAACAAAATGTAATTTGTATTTTGTAAAAGGAATTTATATTTTAGGAAAGGGAATCCCATTTGCTTCTGAAGGAGAAGATGGACTTTATGAAGTAACACATGATGATAGTACATTAGATGGGAAATGGAAAATAACCGAATATCGATATGCTGGACAAGATCCAGATAATTATATTAGATTTAATGATGAAGATTGGCGAATTATTGGATTAGTCAATGTATTAGTACCTCAAGGTGAGGGAAGTGAAAAAGTAGAACAAGAGTTAAAATTATAAAAAAGGATATTTTAGAGTATTTTACTTGGGATAAAAATCAAAGTAATCATGGAAAAGATTGGAATCAAAGTTCTTTAATGAAAATGCTAAATGAAGGTTATTATAATTCATTATCAGATGTAGAATGTTATAAAGGTAAATCTTCTCAAACTCAAAGATACACTGATGAGAGTGGTTTATGTAATTTTAGTGAAAATACTCAAATGAGAGGTTTAAACTTAAAATCACGAAATATGTTAGATAGTAATATTATTTGGAATTTGGGTAATTGTAATATTTCAGAAGCTAATAAATTTGATATAACAAATAATGTATATTATTGTGAAAGAAAAATTGTAAATTCTAATATATGGAAAGGTAATATTGCACTTATGTATCCAAGTGATTATGGTTATGCCACAAGTGGAGAAAGTATAGTAAGTAGAAACAATTGTTTAGCAAAGGATCTATCTAGCTGGAGTAGTGATTGTTATAATAATGACTGGTTATATACTTCGAATATTTATCAATGGACTCTTACTTCTAATACAAATACTAGCTATGACAATGTCTTTAATATAAAACCAGATGGAAGATCAGCTCATGATAGTACTGATTATATTATGAGTGTAAGGCCAGTCCTTTTTTTGAATTCTAGTGTCAAGATTACTTCTGGTAATGGTAGTCAACAAAATCCATATAATCTTATTCAAGTATTTCAATAATTGATAAATTTTATAATTTTTCCATCATTCGACAAAATATTCTTTTTTGATGTGTTATGATAAAAACAATTTTCACATTGAAGGGGGAATTTGGATGTCAAATTATGAAATCTATGGAGATACAATGGCAATTGTACCAGTATCTAATAATAAGGTGAAAGTTTATGAAGTTCATGACATATTAGAATTAGAAACAAGTTCTAATAAAATTATGGAAGATAGTTGCAGATATTTTGGAAGTTCACTTGATGGGAGAAAAAAAGGAACAGAAGCTTTGATTGGAGTTACTTATAAAGCTCCTATTATAGTTGAAGAAACTAATGAAATTATTTTTTTTCCGTTGTCATCTACTCGGCATAAGGATACTTGTTGGCTTTCATTAAGTCATATTAAAAATTATTCTAGATCTTTGGATGGAGTTGTCATTGAATTTAGTAATGGCTTTCATTTAATTTTAGATTCTTCTTATGGAATTATTGACAATCAATTTCTTCGAGCGACTCGTTTGGAAAGTGTTTTAAGAGGTCGGAAAAATCATAAAAAACGTTTTAATTTTGAAAATAATGTGTTATAATTGGTTTAGGTATAGGAGTATTGGTATACCTATTCTTTTTCTGTAAATGACATTTAAGGGGCAAATATATGAAAATTGATTTTTTAAAGTTACTTAATTTTCGAAATTATAATCATTTAGAGATTACTTTTCATCCAACCTTAAATCTTATTTATGGAAAAAATGGATCAGGAAAGACGAATTTAGTCGAAGCCATTGCTGTTTTAGCGTTAACAAGGAGTTTTCGTTTGGTGGGTGATAAGACGCTGATAGAAGATGGATTCGAAGTTAGTAAAATTTCTGGAGAAGTCACTTTAAAGTATAAGACTTTATTTGAAGTTATTTTAAGTAAAGAGGGCAAAAAAGTTAAAATTAATCATAATAAAGTTTTGAAATTGAGTGATTATATTTCTAAAATGACTATTGTTTTGTTTCATCCAGATGATTTACGGTTTATTAAGGATACTCCAAGTACCCGAAGAAAAACTTTAAATATTTCTATTTCTTTAGTGGATCTTTCTTATTTACGGAATTTAAGTTGCTATAATGCTTTATTAAAGCAACGGAATGCTTATTTAAAACAGTCCTTTTTGAATCAAGAGAAAGATTCTTGTTATCTTTCTATTTTAAATGAAAAGTTAGTTGATTATGGCTATGCTATTTATGAAAAAAGAAAAGAATTTATTGAAAAAATGAATCATTATTTGAGTCATATTTATGAAAAAATTACTGGTATTGCTGATTTAAATGTGAAATATATTTCAGATTATGATCATTTAAAGAAAGAGCAAATTATTGAAAAAATGGAAAAAAATTTAACTAGAGATATGACATTAGGAAAAACTCAGTTGGGAATTCATACGGATGATTTACGATTTTTTTTCCAAGAAAAAGATTTAAAAGATTATGGTAGTGAAGGTCAGCAAAAGAATGCGATTATTGCTTATAAATTAAGTGAATTAGAAATATTTAAGGATTATACAAATCAGTATCCTATCTTTATTTTAGATGATTTATTTAGTGAACTGGATAAAGAAAAGGTTCAAAATATTTTAAGTTTGTTAAATCAAAATGTGCAAACGTTTATTACAACAACTGATCTTAGTTATTTTGAATCTTTAAATTGTTATTCGTATAAAAGTTTTTTTGTGGAAGATGGGAAAATAGTAAGGGAGAATGTTCATGAAAGAGGAAAATAAGACACAGTATAATGATGAAGCGATTCAAGTCTTGGAAGGATTAGAGGCAGTAAGAAAACGTCCAGGAATGTATATTGGAAATACTAATGAAACAGGTCTTCATCATCTTGTTTGGGAGATTGTTGATAATGCTGTTGATGAAGCTTTAGCTGGTTATTGTGATGACATTGAAGTGGAAATTGGCAAAGGAAATGTGATCACTGTTAAGGATGATGGACGTGGTATGCCTACTGGGACGAATACAAAAACTGGTTTATCTACGATTGAAACGATTTTTACAGTTTTGCATGCTGGTGGAAAATTTGGTGGTGGTGGATATAAGGTTTCTGGAGGACTTCATGGTGTTGGCGCAAGTGTAGTAAATGCTTTATCTGATTGGCTTGAAGTATATGTTTATCGTGATGGTAATGTTTATATGATGCGTTTTGAAAATGGTGGAAAACCAGTTGAGCCATTAAAAATTATTGATCATTGTAGTATGGAGCGGACGGGAACAACTGTTACTTTCCATGCTGATCCAACGATGTTTGAAACAACTGTTTATAATTGGGATATTTTATATAAACGGTTACAAGAAATGGCTTTTTTAAATAAAGGTGTTCGAATTACTTTAATTGATCATCGGGAAGATGAGAAAAAAGAAATTTTCCATTATAATGGTGGAATTATTGAATATGTTCAGATGTTAAATAAAAACAAAAATCCTTTATTTTCTGATATTGTCTATGTAGAAGGTAGAGAAGATGATATTCTAATTGAAGTTGCTATGCAATATAATGATACTTATAATCCTCAAATTTATTCTTTTACTAATAATATTCATACAACAGAAGGTGGGACTCATGAAGATGGGGTTAAACAGGCTTTAACAAGAGTTATTAATAATTATGCTAAGAATGCTAAAATTTTAAAAGAAAATGATGAAAGTTTGACGGGTGAAGATGTTCGTGAAGGCGTCGTTATGATTATTTCTTGTAAGCATCCTAATCCCCAATTTGAAGGACAGACGAAAACAAAGTTAGGAAATAGTGAAGTAAGAAAAATTGCCAGTGATGTTTTTGCTAATGGTTTTGAACGTTTTTTGATGGAAAATCCTGATGCGGCTCGTTTAATTATTGAAAAGTGCATGACGGCATCTAGAGCAAGAGTCGCGGCTAAAAAGGCTAGAGAAATGACTCGTCGTAAAGGAGATTTAGATGTTACTAACTTTTATGGTAAATTAGCAGATTGTAAGAGTAAAGATCCTAAAGAATGTGAAATTTTCTTAGTCGAGGGTGATAGTGCAGGTGGTTCTGCTAAGAAGGGTCGTAATAGTATGACTCAAGCAATTTTGCCTTTACGTGGTAAGATTTTAAATGTGGAAAAAGCAAGACTTGATCGTGCTTTATCAAACGAAGAAATAAGAACAATTATCACGGCTTTTGGTACTGGTATTGGTGAAGAGTTTGATTTAAATAAGTTAAGATATGATAAAATCATTATTATGACTGATGCTGATGTGGATGGTTCTCATATTCGTGTTTTATTACTTACTTTATTTTATCGCTTCTTTCGGCCTATTGTTGAAGCTGGGCATGTTTATGCTGCTCAACCCCCACTTTTTAGCATTAAACACGGAAAAACCATTAAATATGTTTTAACAGAAGAAGAAAAGCAAGAATATATTGATAGTTTATCTTCCAATACGAAATATGAAATAGGTCGTATGAAAGGTTTAGGCGAAATGGACGCGGATGAACTATTTGAAACGACTATGAGTATCGATAGCCGAGTATTAAGACAGATTACTGTTGATGATGCTATGGCGGCTGATAATATGTTTTCTTTACTTATGGGTGAAGAAGTGGACCCAAGAAGGAAATTTATTGAGGAAAATGCCGGTTATGCCGAGTTAGATTTGTAGGGAGGTTTATATGGATCGAATTGAACAAAATAATATTGTCGAAGAAATTAGTAAGTCTTTTATCGATTATTCAATGAGTGTTATTACAGCCAGAGCCTTACCGGATTTAAGAGATGGATTAAAACCAGTTCATCGCCGAATTTTATTTTCGATGTTTCAGTCTGGTTATACGTTTGATAAACAACATAAAAAATGTGCTCGTATTGTGGGAGATGTTATGGGTAAATTTCACCCTCATGGAGATTCTTCTATTTACGATGCATTAGTTCGAATGGCTCAAGACTTTAGTTTTCGATATCCACTTGTTGATGGACATGGTAATTTTGGTAATATGGATGGCGATGGAGCTGCGGCAATGCGTTATACAGAAGCCCGTATGGCTAAAATTACAAGTGAGCTGTTAAGAGATTTAAATAAAGATACAGTTGATATGACTCCTAATTTTGATGAATTAGAATTAGAGCCTACTGTTTTGCCTAGTAGATTTCCTAATATTTTGGTGAATGGTACTATGGGTATCGCGGTTGGTATGGCTACTAATATTCCTCCTCATAATTTAGGTGAGGTCATTGATGGATGTGTTGCCTATATTGATAATCCAGAGATTGATACTGAAGGTCTTATGAAACATATTAAGGGTCCTGATTTTCCAACTGGTGCAATTATTTTGGGAAATTCGGGAATTCGTAAGGCTTATGAAACAGGAAGAGGAACAATTACTATTCGAGCTAAGGCTAATATTGAAGAAAAAAATGGTAGATTTTATATTGTTTTTGATGAAGTTCCTTATGGAGTAAATACTTTAGAGTTAAAGAATAAAGTTGCTGAACTTGTTCATAATAAGGTCATTGATGGCATTGCAGATTATCATTCTGATTTGAAAGATGGCATCAAGATTACGATTACTCTTAAGAAGGATGCCAATCCTCAAGTTGTGCTTAATAATTTATATAAACATACAGCTTTTCAAACAACTTATGGAATTATTTTATTAATGATTGATCAAGGTGTTCCGAAAACTTTAGGATTACGCGATATTATTAGTAAATATATTGATTTCCAAAAAGAAGTTATTATTAGAAGAACGAAATTTGATTTAAAGAAAGCGGAAGATCGTGTACATATTTTAGAGGGTTTAAAGATTGCTTTGGATCATATTGATGAAGTCATTAAAGTGATTCGCGGTAGTCATACTGATGAAGATGCGAAAAATGGCTTGATGTCAAAATTTGGATTGGATGAGGTTCAAGCAAATGCAATCTTAGAGATGAGATTACGTCGTTTAACTGGTTTGGAAAAAGAAAAAATTGAAGAAGAGTTAAATGAGTTACTGCAAAAAATTGAAGAGTATAAGGCTATTTTAGCAAGTGATGAGAAAGTTTTATCAATTATTAAAGAAGAACTTTTGGAAATTAAAGAAAAATATGCTGATGAAAGACGAACACATATTGATATGACAGCAGTAGAGTATATTGAAGATGAGTCTTTAATTCCAGAAGAAAATATTATGATAGCTCTTACGAATAAAGGTTATATTAAGAGAACTACAAGTGATACTTTCAAATCACAAAACCGTGGCGGAGTAGGAGTTAAAGGTATGGCTACAAATGAAGAAGATTTTGTAGAGCATTTACTTAACTTATCCACACATGATTATGTTTTATTCTTTACGAATAAAGGTAAAGTATACCGATTAAAAGGATATGAAATACCTGAATTTAGCCGTCAATCGAAAGGAATTCCAGTTATTAACTTACTTCAAATTGATAAAGATGAATCAATTAATTCTATGATTCGAGTAAGTTCAGATAATGAGTTTAAATATTTATTATTCGCGACAAAGAAAGGTATTGTTAAGAAAACAGCTCTTTCTGAGTTTGATAATATTAGAACAAATGGAAAAATTTGTATTACATTAAGAGATACTGATGAATTAATAAGTGTACGTAAAACAACTGGTCATGATTTAGTATTACTTGGATCTAGTTCTGGTAGAATGGTGAAGTTTACAGAAGAAGCTTTACGAGTTATGGGTCGTACTGCAAGTGGAGTCCGAGGTATTACATTAGAGGATGGAAATAGTTGTATTGGTGCAGAAATAGCTAAAGATGATGATAAGATATTGATAGTTACGGAAAAAGGTTATGGTAAACAAACAATTGTTCGTGAATATAGACAAACATCAAGGGGAAGTAAAGGAGTTAAAGCATTAAATATTACGGATAAAAATGGTTCGATTGCATCGTTTAAAATTGTTGAAGAAAATTCAGATGTTGTTATTATTACAAATACTGGAATGTTAATTCGATTACCATTAGATCAAGTTTCAACTTTAGGAAGAGTTACTCAAGGTGTTCGATTAATACATTTAAAAGATAATCAAAGCGTTTCAACAATAACAATAGTTGATCATGAAGAAAAATCTAATGAAGATGAAACACAAAATATTTCTACAGAAGAGGGAGCAGAATAATAATCTGCTCTTTTATGTTTCACGTGAAACATTGTGCATAACTTATTTTTATGTAAAAATGTTTTTTAATTATTTCTTATTTTCACTTAATATATTAAAAAATAATTTAAATTTTTAAAGTTTTATATTAAATTATAGAAATATGATTATTTCATAATACAATATATTATTTTATATTTATCAAATTTATTTTCTTATTATATTTAATTGTTTCTTTTAAAATAAATCTGTTATTGTGCATAACTACGTTTCACGTGAAACATAGTTAAATATTATTAATAATTTAATTATTAAATTAAAATTGTTAATATAAATTAAGTATAATTATGATTTTAAACAAATTTTTATTAAATTTTAAAACAATGTTGAAAACTAATATAATGTTTCACGTGGAACATCTTGCAAAGTACTATTATTTTTGATATGATTTATTCGTGCAACAAATATAGTGTAATCTGGTCAGGACTGGAAGGTAGCAGCCACGTCATTCCCTATTTGTGTGCACTTTTTTTATGAGGTATTTATGAATCAAGAAAAAATTATTGAATTATGTATTAATGAAGCTTATAAGGCTTATCAACAAGATGATGTTCCGATTGGAGCTGTTTTGGTTCAAAATGGTCAAATTTTAAGTTATGCACATAATAATCGTGAAAAAGAAAAGGATATTTTAGGACATGCTGAGATTTTGGCTATTCAAAAGGGGGCTAAGAAGCTAAATCGTTGGAATTTATCTGATTGTGATCTATATGTTACATTGGAACCTTGTTCTATGTGTAAAGAAGTAATAAAGCAGTCAAGAATAGCCTCTGTTTTTTACTTAACTGAGAAAAATTCATGGAAAAAAGAGTATAATAAAACTCAATTTGTACCCTTAAATGATAAAAATAACAAACAAAGGTATGAAAAAATGATTTCTGAATTTTTTCAAACAAAAAGATAATGAAAAATATGTTTTTATGATATAATATGATTAGATAACAGGAGGTTATATTTCATGAATTATAAGGTCTTATATCGTAAATATCGTCCTTCTCATTTTTCAGAGATAGTTGGTCAAGAATATACTGTTCAAATGTTACAAAATGCTATTAAAATGAATAAGGTTTCTCATGCCTATTTATTTACAGGCCCTAGAGGAACCGGAAAAACTTCTACTGCTAAGATTTTTGCTAAAACGATTAATTGTGAGCATCCGATTGATGGAGAAGCTTGTGGAACATGTAGCAGTTGTCAACATTTTTCTGATAGTCCTGATATTATTGAAATTGATGCGGCTAGTAATAATGGAGTAGATGATATTCGAGAACTGATTAATAATGTTAAAATTGCGCCATCTGAGGGAAAATATAAAATTTATATTATTGATGAAGTCCATATGATGACAACGAGTGCGTTTAATGCATTACTTTTGACCTTAGAAGAACCTCCTAAACATGCTATATTTATTATGGCTACAACAAATGTAGAAAGTGTTCCAATAACAATTTTGTCACGTTGTCAAAGGTTTAATTTTCAAAAAATTTCGTTGGAACATTTAAAAGAAAGAATATCTTATGTTTGTGCTGAGGAACATATTAAAATTACTGATGATGCTGTTTCGGAAATTGCTTATTTATCTGAAGGTGGATTAAGAGATGCCCTTAGTCTTTTAGATCAATTATCTAGCCAAAAAGAAGAAATTACTTTAGATGATATTCTTACTCATTATGGTTCTATTTCTAGTAAATTTATCAAGGATTTACTGCATTTTTTAGAACAAAAAGATATTGCAAAAATTCATGAAGTGTTTGAGGAACTGCGTAATACTTCGAGTGATTATAAAGTTTTCTTGAAAAAAATGGTTCAGGAGCTAACGCATATTGCAGTTTTTATAAAAATGGGTAATTATGATGGAAATTTTCAATATCATCAAATAAAGCAAATTATTTTTGATTTTAATGAAGTTATGAACAAAATTAATATTAATATGGATCCTTATGTATTAATTGAACTTATATTGTTAGAATCTACACAATATGTTGATAATAGAAATATTGAAAAACAAGTTATTTTTGAAAAAAAAGAAAATGAAGTTGTAGAAAAACCAATTGAAAAGGAAGAATCCTATGTTTCTTCTTTAGAGGATTCTTCTGGTTATTATCAAGAGTTGAAAAAAATTCGAATTAATAATTGTTTTGTCGCGGCGAATAAAGAAGTATTAACTCATTATCAAACAATATGGAATCAACTTCAAAGTAATTCTAATATTTCATCTGATTTTCTTTCTTTTCTTTTAGATTCTAATATTGTTGCAGCTTCGTCTGAATATGCTATTTTAGTTACCAAGTTACTTAGTACAGCTAATTTAATTAATCAAAAAATGGAAGAGTTTGCTTCGCAAATTTTGCCATCATTTCCTCATTCGGTTTCTTTTATTGCAATTAGTCAAGATGAATGGTTTCAAGAAAAAGCGAAGTATGTAAAAAATATAAAAGAAAAAAAGACATATCAACTGATGGATGAGAGTATTCTTGAAGAACAAAAGCCTAAAAAGCAGGAAGAAATCGAAATTTTTGCAACAGACGTCTTTAATCGTGATAAAATAGAAGTAGTTTAGAAAGAAGGAATCAATATGAATATGCAAAGTATTATGGCTCAAGCTCAGAAAATGCAACGTGATATCCAAAAGAAAAAAGAAGAGATTAATGCCCAGTTATTTCCCGGGAAATATGAATTTGTAGAAGTTACTTTAAATGGTAAAAAAGAAATGGTGAGTTGTAAAATTCATCAAGAAAATCTTAGTAAAGATGATATAGAAATGGTAGAAGATTTTATTGTTTTAGCTGTCAAAGATGCTATGTCTAAAGTAGATGCTGAATTTCAAAGCAAAATGGGGCAATATGCCGGCATGCTTGATGGATTGATGTAGTTATGAACCGAAATTATCCTGAAATATTAGAGCAATTAATTGAATTTTTTAAGAAATTGCCTGGTGTTGGTGAAAAAAGTGCTGAAAGAATGACCTTAGCGGTTTTAAATCTTCCTTTATCGGAGATTGAATTATGGAGTGACGTGTTATTAAAAGCAAAAAAAATTCTTCATCCATGTCCTGTTTGTGGGAACTTAACAGATCTTGAATTATGTGAGGTTTGTTCTGATGAAGGTCGTGACCATAATTTAATTTGTGTTGTGGAAGATTTCAAAAGTGCTTTTGCATTTGAAAAATCTAAAAATTTTCGAGGGGTTTATCATGTACTTAATGGTCTTATCTCGCCAATTGATGAAATCGGAGCAGAGGATATCAATTTAGCATCTTTAAAAGAAAGAGTTGGATCTTTAGAAAATCCAGAACTTATTTTAGCATTAAAGAGTTCTATTGAAGGAGAAACTACAACTCTTTATATTAAAAAAATATTTGAAAATAGTAAAGTTAAAATATCTCGACTTGCCTATGGACTTCCGATTGGAGCAGAGATAGATTATTTGGATAATACGACTATTGATCGTGCTTTAGAAGATCGTATTCGAATATCTGAATAAATCTTTTTTTTTGGCATATTGTTTAATGAGGGATCTTACTATGTGGAAGAAAATAAAGCTTGTGTTAAAGAAAATTGTCGTCGCATTTTTATTAATTTATAGTTTGGATTATTTTATTTCTTCTTTATCCATTTATATTCCTATTAATCTTTTTACTCTTGGAGTTGTGACTTTATTAGGAATTCCGGGTCTTTCTTCTTTAATTATTTTATTTTTTATAGTAAAATAATTTTAGGTGAATGTGTGTGCATGAAAGTAAAGGAATACAGCAATTAATTCAAGAATACCATGAGAATCGTCTCTCTCATGCTTTTTTGCTTGAAACTAATTCTATCGAACAATGTCTTTCTTCTTTATTGGAATTTTTAGGATATATTAATCGTACTGGTGAACCAGAAGAAGATCAAAAATTAGAGAAATTAATCCAAAATCATAATTTGCCTAGTTTACTTATTATTGAGCCAGATGGTCAGACGATTCGAAAAGAGCAAATTTTAGATTTAAAAAATTTCTTTAAAACAAAACCTGTCTTCACAAAATATAATATGTATGTTATACTAAATGCCGAAACTTTGAATGCATCTAGCGCGAATACAATGTTAAAGTTTTTAGAAGAACCAGAAGATGATATTTTAGGATTTTTTCTTACGAATAATAAAGAAAATATGATTGATACGATTCGAAGTAGATGCCAGATTGTAATGGATTATTATACGGTTAGTCAGTCCTTAGCGATTCCTTATGTTTGGCAATCGATCGCGCTTAATTATTTAAAAGAATATGAGATAGTTAAAGAAGATACATTATTATATAATAAAGATGTTTTACTTCCTCTTCTTCATGATCGTAAAGAATTAAATTATTTATTTCAAAGTTTGTTTCAAATTTATCAAGATTTATATGATAGCAAGAAAAAAAATCAAATTCTTAAAGCGGAATATACTTCTTTAGAATTCTTATTAAAAAAAGATGAAAGTTATTTTTTAAAACAAATTTTATATTTATCGAAATTATTAGATGAATTGAATTATAATGTTAATATTTCCTTATTTTTGGATCGATTCGTATTAGAAAGCAGGTGACTTAGATGTATATTTATGAAGTTGTTTTTAAAGAAAAAGGAAAAGGATATTTTTTTCAGAGTCATGATAGTCAAATTCCTAATCAAGCCCATGTCATTGTGGAAACTGAACGAGGTCTTCAATATGGAAAAATTATAAATAAGATTGATCAAAGTAAGTTAAAAATAAGTTTAAATGAATTAAAAAGTATTCTTCGAGTGTCTACTTTAAAAGATGATGAACAATTTTTAAAAAATTGTAAGGATGCAGATTCTGCGTTAAAAAATGCGAAAAAACTGGCTGCAGAATTAAATTTGGAAATGAGGTTTCTTGATGCTAGTTTTACTTTTGATCGAAAGCAACTTTTATTTAATTTTTATGCTGAAGAACGAATTGATTTCCGTGAACTTGCTCGAAAATTAGCGGGTATTTATAAAACAAGAATTGAGCTTCGCCAAATTGGTGCTCGAGATAAAGCTGAACAAATTGGTGGCATTGGCATTTGTGGTCGTAAACTTTGCTGTTCCTCTTCTTTGCAACACTTGGAATCGGTGACAATGAATATGGCTAAAAATCAAAATTTGGCTTTAAATCCTTCTAAAATTAATGGGGCTTGTGGTCGTTTACTTTGTTGTTTACAATATGAAGATGAGGAGTATATTCGTTGTTCTTATGGTCTTCCAAGTGTTGGAGATAAGATTACAACAATTTATGGGGAAGGACAGGTTATGAGCGTTGATATATTAAATCGTCGTTATAAAGTTTTAGTGGATGAAGAAATTAAGGAGATTGTTTTAGAAGATGAAAAAATCTCTTAATTGGTTATTTGATTATTCTAATTTAAAAGTTTATCAATTTGATGAAGGTTTTAAGTTTTCTTTGGATTCTTTATTATTGGCAGAGTTTGCTGAAATTAAAAAAAATGATGAGCAAATTATTGATTTTTGTAGTGGAAACGGAGTTATTCCAATTGTGTTAAATTATAAATATCATAAAAAAATAATTGGAGTAGAAATTCAAAAAGAAATTTGTCAGTTAGCAGAGGAATCGGCGGAAGAAAATCATATGGAAAAGGATATAACTTTTCTTTGTGATAATGTTATTAATTTAAAAAATTATTATCCTGAGGCTTTTTTTGATGTTATCCTTTGTAATCCGCCTTATTTTAAATACGAACCTTCTAGTTATATTAATCAAAATGTATCAAAAAGCATTGCGCGGCATGAAATTGAGATTAATTTATCACAGATAATGATGATGGCAAGTTATCTTTTAAAAGACAAAGGGAGAATGTATTTTGTTCATCTTCCAGCTCGATTGGAGGAAATTATTCTTTTTAGTCATCAATATGGTTTGACAGTGAAAGAAATGCAACTGATTCAATCTAAAACTTCAAAGGATCCAGCAATTGTGCTACTCACTTTTGTGAAAAATGGGCGGTTTGGTATGAAGGTTTATGCACCAAAAGTAATAGAAAATTTAAAAACATATCAAAATATATTTGAAAGAAGGAAAAGAAAATGAAAATGATAGTTGGTTTAGGAAATGTTGGTAAAGAATATGTTGGAACTAGACATAATGTAGGGTTTCAGGTATTGGATTTATTTGATTTGGATTTTTCATTAGAAAAAAAATTTCAAGCTTATCTTAGTACTACAATTATCGAAAATGAGAAAGTTTTGTTTGTTAAACCAACTACCTTTATGAATTTAAGTGGCATTGCAGTTTCTAAAATAGCTACTTACTATGATATTCTTCCAGAAGATATTTTGGTAATTCAAGATGATATGGATTTGCCTTTTGGAAAAATAAAAATTAAGAAACAAGGATCTTCAGGAGGACATAATGGAATAAAGTCAATTATTGAACAGTTACATACTGAAAACTTTAATCGTTTAAAAATAGGAATTGATCATCCTCAAGATCAAATGATTATTGATTATGTTTTGGGCCATTTTTCAAAAAAAGAAATTGAATTTATTCAAAATAAAAAAGCTTTTTTTGCCGATGTTTTTTCTAGTTTTGTTTCTTATGGGATTGAAAAAACAATGACAAAGTTTAATGGACAGTAGGGGGCTTCTATGAATTTATTTGAACAGTTTTCTTTTGAACCTGGAATTACAATTGAAGGTCTTACGCCGGAATTAAGTTGTTTTTACGTTTTAGAGTGTTTTAAAAAAAGTCAAACTTCACTTATTGTTGTTACTCATAATCTTTTTGAAGCTAATAAATTTTATCAGTCTTTAGAATATTATTCAGAAGATGTTCTTTTGTTTCCAATGGATGATTTTTTTACTTCGCTCGCTCTTGCTGTTTCTCCGGAGTTAAAACTAAAAAGATTGGAAACTTTAGATTGTTTAAAAGAAAAACGCGCTATTATTGTTACTAATTTGATGGGATATCTTCATTTTTTGCCACCTATTTCTTTGAAAGAATCTTTAGAGATTATTTTGAAAAATGGAATGGAGATTTCTCGTGAAAAATTAATTCAAACATTTGATAGACTAGGGTATCATCGTGACTCGATGGTCACGGCAACAGGCGAATATGCTATTCGTGGTTTTGTGGTGGATATTTTTTTAGGCCAAATGGAACATCCAATTCGAATTGAATTTTTTGGTGATGTGATTGAATCTATTCGTCTTTTTGATGAAAATACCCAAAGAACAATGACAGAGATTGATGAAGCAAAATGCTTTTTAATGGATGAGATAGAAACTACTGAAAAAAGTTCTTTACTTTCTTATGCAAATTCTGCGACAGTTATTTTAAAAGATGATGATCAAATCCAGGGAGCTTATCAAAAGCTATTAGAGGAAGTTACAATGTATCATGAATCAGAAAATATTCCTTATGAAAAACATTTTTGGGACTTTCAAGAATTAAAACCAACTAAAACAATTTATTTAAATCAGTTATCTAACCATTTGGAAAGAAAAAATGTTCTTCGGTTTCACACAAGAGAAATTGAAAATTTTCGTGGAGATTTTGATAAGTTAAAAGAAATAGTAGAAAAATATTTAAGGGAACAAAAAATTGTTTTATTTGTATTAGAGTCGAAACGTCAAATGGATGAGATTAAAGATTTGTTTGATGGACAAGCTGTTTTTTTTCATGATCAACTTATGGAGCCGGGAACAATTTATTTAAAAATTGGAAAATTAAATCATGGTTTTCTTTGGGAACAGTATGTTATTCTTTCTTTATATGATATTGAACAAGTAAAACAGGAAATTAAATATAAAAATAATTTACGAATTGGCAAAAAAATTGAAGATATTGATGCTTTACAGACTGGTGATTATGTTGTTCATCGTATCCATGGAATTGGTGTTTATGCTGGCGTTGTTACTTTGGAAAATCATGGAATGAAAAAAGATTATTTACAAATTAATTATTTAGGAAATGATAAAGTGTATATTCCAGTCGAAAAAATTTCATCTATTTATAAATATAGTGATAAAGATGGGTCAGTTCCTCAAATCAATAAACTTGGTTCTACCTCTTGGTTAAAGAAAAGACAATCTGTTCAGAAAAAAATTCATGATATATCAGGGGAATTAATTCAATTATATGCAAAGCGTCAGCAAATTCATGGAGATGCTTATCAATCTTTTTTGGAAGAAGATGTTTTTGCTAGTGAATTTGTTTATGAAGAAACGCGCGATCAGAAACGCGCGATTGCAGATATTTTGCAAGATTTAAGTAGTGAAGTTCCAATGGATCGGCTTTTATGTGGGGATGTTGGTTTTGGAAAAACGGAAGTTGCTTTTCGTGCGATGTTTCGAACTGTTTGTAATCAAAAACAGGTTCTTTATTTGTGTCCAACCACAATTTTATCGAAACAACAATATGAGTCTGCTTTACTTCGGTTTCAAAATTATCCGGTAGAAATTCGTCTTTTTAATCGATTTACCACAGAAAAAGAAGCCAAAGAAATTTTGGAAGGCTTACAAAGTGGCAAGATAGATATTGTTTTTGGAACACATCGTCTTCTTAGTGATAAAGTAAAGTGTTCTAAATTAGGATTATTAATTATTGATGAAGAGCAACGGTTTGGAGTTACTCATAAAGAAAAAATCAAAGAATTAAAGGAAGATGTGAATGTCCTTACTTTGTCTGCAACACCGATTCCTCGAACTTTAAAAATGTCTTTGTCTGGATTAAGAGATTTATCTTTAATTGATACTCCTCCAGTGAATCGTTATCCGGTGCAAACTTATGTTGTTCAGGAAAGTGATTTTTTAGTTCGCGATGCCATTTATAAAGAATTAGCTCGAGGTGGACAAGTGTTTTTGTTATACAATCGTGTTGAAACAATTGAAGAAAAAATGATGCAAATTCAAAAGCTTGTTCCCGAAGCGAAAATTCGTTATGCACATGGTCAAATGTCCAAGATAGAGTTAGATGACATTATGGAAAGCTTTATTCGTCATGATTTTGACTTGCTTTTATCTACGACAATTATTGAAACAGGAATCGATATTCCCAATGCTAATACGCTTATTATTTATGATGCTGATCATTTTGGACTTAGTCAACTTTATCAATTACGAGGTCGTGTTGGAAGGAGTAACAAAATTGCTTATGCTTATCTTATGTTTCGAAAAGACAAAATGCTTAATGATGTAGCAGTAAAAAGGTTACAAGCAATTCGTGATTTTACAGAACTTGGTAGTGGATATAAAATTGCAATGCGAGATTTATCGATTCGAGGTGCAGGAAATATTTTAGGAAGTGAACAAGCAGGATTCGTAGATAGTGTAGGAATTAGTCTTTATATGAAACTGATTGAAGAAGAAATGAAACGATTAAAGGGCGAAGAAGTGATTGATGAAGATAGTAAAGAAGCTTTAATTAATGTTGAAACACATATTGAAGATGAGTATGTTTCGGATGAGTCGATTAAAATTGAAATTCATAAAATGATTAATGAAATAGATTCTTATCAAAAATTAGAAGAAGTTAAGGAAGTTTTAATCGACCGTTTTGGCGCGATTACTCCTCAAATGGAAATTTATATGTATGAAGAATGGTTTGAAAAGTTAGCTAGTGAGTTAAAAATTACCGATGTTATTCAAAATGAGAGAATCGTTCAGATTACTATTCCAAAAGAAGTTTCTTCTCAGATTAAAGGAGATAAGCTGTTTTTGGAAGCATACAGTATTCATCCTAAATTTCAGTTAAAATATGAAAATCAAAGAATTATTATTACTTTACCAATGTATCGTTTAGAAAAACATTTTGTTTACTATATTGTGCCATTATTTCAAAAAATTCATGATGATTTGGAAGTATAAAAATGAAATATCCTCTCCAAACTATTAGATAGATTGGAGTTGAAATTTTTTGAAAGAAACAGGGATTATTCGTAAAATAGATGAATTAGGAAGAATTGTATTACCAAAAGAAATTAGAAGAACGTTGGGAATTAAAGATGGTGAAGATTTGGAAATTTTTGTAGACCATCAAGGAATATATTTGCAAAAACATTCTCGGCTTTTATTATATGATGATTTAGTAAAAGAATTATGTGAACTTGCAAGTTCTGAAATGAATTTTAATATCATGATTACGGATCGTGAAAAAGTTATTGCTTCTAGTATGCCAGAATTCTTAGAAGTCCCTTTTAATTATCAGTTATCAAATTTATTGGAAACAAGAGAAGAGTATGAATCGCCAAAAGAAGAAAATATTTGGGAACATATTGATAGACAAGGATATTATTATGTCACACCGATTATTATTTCTTCTGAGGTTATCGGCTTTGTTATTTTGTTTCAGGATCAATCTTTTTTGTCTTATATGAAAAATTTTGCCAAGTTTTTAACAAAAATTATTGGTAATAAAATTGACATTCTTTAGTTTTATGATAGAATAAGGATATTCAATGATGAAGGAAAGAGTATATAAATTTTTCTTTTCAAGAGAGTCTATCGTCGGTGAAAATAGATAAAGAAGGTTTATAGAAGATGGTTCTGGAATTGAAACGGAATTCTCCGTTAAAGAAATAAGTGCATGTGAAATCATGAAATAAGGTGGTACCGCGGGTTTTTCCTCGTCCTTTGTTTCGTGATTTTTTTTATTTATAAAGGAGATTTTTGATATGGAAAAGAAAAAATATTATATTAGTACGGCGATTGCTTATGCATCTGGAAAGCCTCATATTGGTAATACTTATGAAATTGTTTTGGCAGATGCTATTGCGCGTTATAAGAGAATGCAAGGATATGATGTTTATTTTCAAACAGGAACAGATGAACATGGTGAAAAAATTGAGTTGAAAGCAAAAGAGGCAGGTTTAAATCCTCAAAAGTTTGTGGATAATATTTCCCGGGAAATAAAACGCATTTGGGATGTCATGAATACTAGTTATGATAAATTTGTAAGAACAAGTGATCCTCATCATAAAGAAGTTGTGGGGCGTATTTTTGAAAAATTATATCAACAAGGAGATATTTATTTAGGAAAATATGAAGGACTTTATTGTACTCCTTGTGAATCTTTTTGGACAGAGACTCAACTAGTTGATGGAAAGTGTCCTGATTGCGGAAGACCAGTTGAAAAACGAAGTGAAGAAGCTTATTTCTTTAAAATGTCAAAATATCAAGATCAGTTGATTGAGTATATTGAATCACATCCTGAATTTATTCAACCAGAGTCAAGAAAAAATGAAATGATTCAAAATTTTTTAAAACCAGGATTACAAGACTTATGTGTTTCACGGACCACTTTTGATTGGGGAGTCAAGGTTCCTTTTGATGATAAGCATGTTGTTTATGTTTGGATTGATGCGCTTTCTAATTACATTACTAATATAGGTTATGATGTTGATGGTGGATCGAAAGAATTTCAACATTGGTGGCCAGCTGATCTTCATTTGATTGGAAAAGATATTATTCGTTTTCATACCATTTATTGGCCAATTTTACTCATGGCTTTGGATCTTCCTCTTCCTCATCAAGTTTTTGGTCATCCATGGCTTTTAATGGGTGGCGATAAAATGAGTAAAAGTAAAGGAAATATCATGTATGCCGATGATTTAGTAGAATTATTTGGTGTTGATGCGATTCGTTATTATGTTCTTCATGAAATTCCTTTTCAAAATGATGGGACAATTACTTATGAACTTATCATTGAAAGAGTAAATAGCGATCTTGCCAATGTTTTAGGAAATTTAGTGCAAAGAACATTAGCCATGGTTCATAAATATTTTGAAGGGAGGGTTGTTACTCACTCTTCTATAGAAGAAGTAGATAATGATTTACGAAAATCGATTTGTTCTTTAGAGGATAGAGTAGAAAAAAGAATGAATCATTTAGAAATTGGTCTTGCTTTAGATGAGATTTTTGAAACTTTAAGAAAATGTAATAAATATATTGATGATACGATGCCATGGGCTTTAGCTAAAGATGAAAGTAAACGATCTCGTTTAGAAACCGTGTTATATCATTTGTTAGAAGGGATTCGTATTTGTGCTGTTTTCCTTGCTCCTTTTTTACCAGAAACAAGCGAAAAGATGTTGAAGCAATTAAATTGTGAGAATTTATCTCATACTTTCATAAACGATTTTACTTATCAAGTCCATGATCCAAGTCCTTTATTTCAAAGAATTGATCCGATCCAAAAATTAAAAGAAATTGAAGAAAAAAGTGAATAAGTGCAAAACACTTTTTTTTCATTCTCAAAAAGCAACTTTTATGCTATAATTTTTATATTAAAAGAGTAAAGTGGGTGATATTCTTGAAAATTGCTATATTTTTTGATGATTTGAAAACTTATCAAGTTTATCGCTTACCTGCAATTATTGACGGAAACTATTGGGTTACTTATAAAGAAAAAGATGGATCTCTTCATAATTTTTTGAATGTCTATGCCAAAGATGGTAGCTGGTGTTTTGAAGAAAATGGTCAAATTTATCACTTAGAAAACTTTCGATTTTATGATGTAAAAAATTTTCGAATTTATGTTTCATCTCTTTATGATGATTCTATGGAACTTTATTCTTTTCAAAATGTTTCCTCTTTTACTATTGGACAAAATGGTGATATTGCCATTTCTTCTTTGGCTCCAAACCAATTAGCATTTTTAAAAAAGAATTCTGAATGGCTTGTGCAAAATAATGATCCGAAACTTCCTCTTTATATCAATCAAAAATTATTTTCGGGTGGGCTTTTACATTCAGGTGATTGTTTGTTTTTCCAAGGATTAGAACTTGTCTTTTTTCATGATTTTATTTCTATGAATCGACCTTTTTCTGATTTGACAATTCAAAATGCTCAAATTTCTAAAGTAAATATTCCTGTTGTAACGGAGTCTTTAGAAGAAAATTTGGATACGGTAAGTATTTATGAAAAAAAAGATTATTTTTATCGTTCACCACGGTTTCGCAATTTGGTTAGTCGAGTGACTATTAAGATTGATGCTCCACCGCAAAGTGGCGTGAAAGAGGAAATGCCATTCTTTTTTCAAATGGCCAGTATGTTAACAATGGGTATGAGTTCTATGGTAACTTTATTTTTAGCAGTGAGTGGACTTTTTTCAGGTGAAAAAAATTTATTCGCGGTTTTACCTAGTTTACTGATTGGTATTTCGATGTTAGCTGGAATGCTTCTTATTCCTGTTTTAACTCGTAAATATCAGAAAAAACAAACATTAAGACAAGAAAAAATGAGACAAGAAAAATATTTAGAATATCTTGCTGATAAAAAAAATGAAATTCATCAAATTATGGAAGATCAACAAACTGCTTTAAAAGAAAATAGTGTTTCTCTTTCCCAATGTGAAGATATTATTTTACATCATCGAAGAAATTTATGGGAACGAAAAATTGAACATGATGATTTTTTAATGGCTCATATTGGAATTGGTGAAATTCCGGCTTTTCTCGATATTCAATATCCCGAAGAACACTTTTCATTAGATTCCGATAATTTAAAGCAAGAATTACAAAAGTTAGGAAAAGAACCTTTGTTATTACGAGAAGTCCCAATTAATTTTTCTTTTGTTGTTAAAAATGTATGTGCGATTCTTGGAAATATTGATTTAATTCCGGCTTTTTTGAATTCTATTTTACTTCAATTTATTACTTTTCATAGTTATGAAGATGTGAAATTTGTTATTTTTACCAATAAAGAAGAAAGTGAACGCTGGAAAGACTTAAAAGATATCCCTTATTTATGGAATAATGAAAGAACAAGTCGTTATTATGGAGAAACGAAAGAAGAGAAGTTTGCAATTTGTAATGAATTAAATGAAGTATTTCAAAGTAGGCGCGAGGTCGAAGATGCTGATTATCGTGATTTCTTACCTTACTATGTTATTATTACAGATGATTTTGCTTCGATTCGTGATTTTCAATTTGTGAAAAATGTTTTAAAGTTTAAGAAAAATGTTGGGTTTAGCTTTTTGATTATTAATCAAAGATTAATGGGATTACCAAATGAGTGCAATTCGTTTTTAAATATTGATGCCAATCAATCAGGAATGATTGAAAATGAATTGTCTGTTGATCATCAAACTACCTTTCAAGCCGAATTTTTAACAAAATCTTTAACTCCTTGTTATCGGGAAATATCTAATATTCCGATTGAATTTAAAAATGAAAGTGGTTCTTTACCTCAATCAATTAGTTTTTTAGAAATGTATAATGTAGGAAAAGTATCTCAATTAAATGCTTTAAATCGTTGGAAAAGCAACTTGGCATATGAGTCTTTGGCTGTTCCAGTTGGAGTGGATCAAAATGGTAGTGAATTTGTGCTTGATTTACATGAAAAGATGCATGGACCTCATGGTCTTATTGCCGGCATGACTGGTTCTGGGAAAAGTGAATTTATTATTACTTATATTTTATCGATGGCTATCAATTTTCATCCTGATGATGTATCTTTTGTTTTGATTGATTATAAAGGTGGCGGGTTAGCTGGTGCCTTTGAAAATAAGGAATTAGGAGTTAAACTTCCTCATTTAGCTGGAACAATTACCAATTTGGATACGGTAGAAATTAAAAGAAGTTTGGCTTCCATTGAAAGTGAATTAAAACGGCGACAACGATTATTTAATGAAGCCAGAGAAAAAACAAATGAAAGTACCATAAATATATATAAATATCAAAAGTTATATCATGAAGGAAAGGTTGAATTTCCAATTCCTCATTTGTTTATTATTTGTGATGAGTTTGCCGAATTAAAGACCCAGCAACCTGAGTTTATGGCTCAGTTAATTTCAACGGCCCGAATTGGGCGTTCTTTAGGAGTTCATTTGATTTTAGCAACTCAAAAACCAAGTGGTGTTGTGGATGCTCAGATTTGGAGTAACTCTAAGTTTCGGGTATGTTTAAAGGTTCAAGATCGCAGTGACAGTATGGATATGATAAAAGTCCCTGATGCCGCTTCGTTATCTGTTGTTGGCAGATTTTATTTACAAGTTGGATATAATGAATTTTTTGCTTTAGGACAATCTGCTTGGTGTGGGGCGCCTTATTATGAGATGGATGAAAGAAAGAAAAAAATTGATAGTTCTCTAGATTATATCAATAATCGTGGTAAAGTAATTAAGTCTGTTGAACAAGGAAATGAATGGAAAAGGTTTGAATATAAAGGAGAAGAACTTCCAGCTATTTTAAAATATTTAACGGAAGTTGCGGCGAAAGAAAATGTAAAAGTTTCTAATTTATGGCTCCCAAGTATTCCCGAAGAAATTTTTGTTTCTCATTTGGAAAAGAAATATGCTTGGCAAAGAAAGCCTTATTTATTGAATGAAATTATTGGTGAATATGATGATCCTGAAACTCAAACCCAAGGAATTTTAACGATGCCATTGTCTAGTGAAGGAAATGCTTTAGTTTACGGCGCAACCGGAAGTGGTAAAGAAAACTTTTTGACAACATTTTTCTATTCTGCTATTACGCATCATACTCCGGATGAAGTTCAATTTTATCTATTTGATTTTGGGGCAGAAACATTTACGAATTATCGCTTGGCACCTCATGTTGGAGATGTTATCACTTCTTCAATGCAAGATAAAATTACGAAGTTTTTTCCTTGGATTAATGAAATTATGGAACAACGTAAAAAATTATTCTTAGAATATGGTGGCAATTATTTCTCTTTTTTACAGAAAAGTGAGAAAAAAGTTCCTAATTTGGTGATAGTTATTAATAATTATGATAATTTTAAAGAATTATATCCTGATTATGATGAAGAGATTGTTTCGATTACTAGAGAGTGTTCGAAGTATGGTATATACTTTTTACTTAGTGTGGTTTCTAGTAGTGGAGTTCGGTTGAAATTAGCACAGAATTTTAAACTCATTTATTCACTGCAGATGAATAGTACAGATGATTATGCCAATGTCCTTGGAAATGTTCAAAAAACTTATCCATCGAAGAAATTTGGCCGAGGGATTTTAAGAATGAATGGGCGAATTCATGAATTTCAAACAGCCTTTGCTTTTCCAAAAGATGTGAATTTAGAATCTGTTCGCAAAGTTTGTGAACTTTATCGAGAACAATATAAAACGAGTGCTCCACCAATTCCGGTTTTACCAGAACATGTTTACTATTCTAAACTTCAAGTTCTACCTTCTGCGGATAGCTGTGTGGTTGGAATTGATACAGAACATCTTAAACCAGTAACTTATTTCTTTAAAAAGAATATTATCCACTTTATTACGGGGCAAGAAATGGAAACGTTTCAAGCTTTTACAACGGGATTTGTTGATTCTTTAGGGCATTGTTCGAATTCTTTTGTCTTTTTGTTCGATACAGAAAATTTATTAGAGCCTCAAAAATTAAGAACTAAGTATGTTTTTCAAAATCATTTTTATGAAGCATTCCAAAGTGCTTTTCAATATTTAAAAAGTTTGCAAAAAGATTTCGAATCACATGGGAAAGAGGAAGCTCGTAAGCAAAGTTATGCAGCTTTATCTTTGGTCATCTATGGAAGTAAAGAATTTTTAAAAGAAATGAAAGAACATATGGAAGAATGGAAGCTGTTTTTACAATTGGGAGAAGAGTTAGAGAAGTTAGAAGTTTTCTTTATTGATGCAGTATCAGCTTTGAAATCATTTGAAAATGAGTCTTGGGTTACTTCTTATAGTGAAAAATCTAATGGGATTTGGATTGGCTCCGGCATTACGAGTCAGTATTTCCTAAAACTTTCTAAAACACCTAATTATTGTTATCAAGAAATCACAAATTATTTTGGGTATGTTTTACGAAATGGAAATCCTATTCCAGTGAAATTGATAGAAGGTGAAGATCATGAATAAAGTTTTGGTTCATATTTATGTGGTTAAGATTGGCCAAGAATTTGAAGTTTTTTTGCCTCCTAATAAAAAAGTTTGTGATATTATTGTTATGATTACTCGTTCAATTCATGAACTTACCAATGGATTGTTTCCTCTTACAAATCAAAATCTTCTTTTTGATACAGAACAAAATACATTTTGTGACCCAACTTTGTCTTTAAAAGAGGCACATATTAATAATGGAAAAAAATTGCTTTTCTTTTAGTTTTATGCTACTCTTTTGTTAGATGATAGGAGGAAGCTTATGATCCAATTTGATTATGATAAAATCGATCAATTGATTTTAACTTATCGTGAGATTGCTCATCGATTGGATTTACTTATGGAGTCCCTGCAAAAAGTAGAAGCATCATTAGAGTTACATTGGAATGGGGATGCCTATCAATATTATAAAAGTGAATTTTCCCGTTTTGTAAAAAATAAAGAAGAACTTACAATCGCTATTAAAAACATTGCTTTATTTTTAATGCAAGTAGAAGAAAATACGAAAAAGATGGAAAAGATGTTAGGATAGAGGTGTCTTTATGCAATATTTATATGGAAATGTGAATGTAGAATCTCTTATTTCTCATTTAAATGAATTAAAAAACTTATTTCAGAGTGATGAGGAAAAAGAAGTTCTTAATAAAATTTCTTCTTCTGATGTTTTTTCAACAACTGCTAATGCGCCTTTATATCGAGCAATGTATCAATTAATTGAAGAGTATGCTGACTTTCAAAAAGAAATTGATCTTTCTCTTTATTGTGCAAATCAAATCGAAGTATATCAGAATGACAAAGAGAAAGTTTTATCGATTGAGCGAAAGATTGATCGGGAAGAAAATGAAGACGAACCTGACTATAGTTATATTCGATCATTAAAGGCTGATAAGAGACGTTATTTAAGTAGTATGCAAAAAATTGTGGAAGAAATTAATGCGGCTATTTCTTGAGGTGAACCATGAATAAAAATGTAATCGATCTTTCTGTTTTATTAGAGCAATATGAAAAGTTTTCAAATTTAAAGGATCACTTTCAAAATGAAAAATATGCTCATTTAAAAAGTGGGTATCTTTTTCAGTGCTCTGATTCCACAGTTCAAAAAATGGCTCAAAATTTAAATAAAAGAGCTTTAAAAATGGAAACGGGATACAAACAAATTTTAGAATGGTGGAAAAGTTATTCTGAGAATGCTAAAGGAGTCGAGCAATTACTGTCGCAAGCACCAACTAACTCCATTACAGAAGATGCCCTCGCTGGTTTTACTAAACAGAAATTTCCAGCTTTACCGCATACAGAAATTCTTCTTAGTTCTTTATTGGCGCCAAGTCTTATTGCGCCTTCGGTGAGTAAAAATTCTCAAGCATTTTCAGAAACGCAACCAAAAGATTTAGGCGAGGCTTCTTCGGCGATGGAGGATCCAAGTCAGTTAGAAGCATTCTTAGAACCGTTTACTTTTGAAGAAAAAGATTTTTTAATGGACTTTTTTCAATCGATTGATTTTGATTTTTCCTTATCTATTCCTGAAATGACGCAAAGATTGGAAGAATTTTTTCATTTTACTTCCGCGACAATTGGAATTGATGCAGCCTCTCTTCTTAGTAAAATTCATTTTGAAAAAATTCCTTTGTTTGCTTCAAGTGAACAGAAAATTGGCGATTATGTCGTTTCTTCTAGTGCGATGAGTGTATCAGGTGTTTTTAGTGCCATTCAACAACTTTCTTTTGAGCCTCATAGTTCGTCTTTTGTATCCTCTTCCTTTTCTCCTTCAGCTTCGATTTCTTCATTATCCTCTATTTCTTCATCGCCATCCTTTTCTTCTTCTTTTGCGTCACAAGGTTATCAAAATATTGATACTAAAGTAAAAAATGAACCTTTAAAGGTTGGATCTTTAAACAATAACCTTTCTTCTTCAATTCATTCAGTGAATGTTGATGTTTTACCAACTTCTTATGGAGCCATTTCATTATCTTCGGTTTCTAATTTGTCTTTAAGTGAAGTTACGAATAGCACGATTTCTTCTTCGATCTCTAGTAAGATTCCTGTTCAAAATAACAATGTGAATTATATGGCAATGGCAGCTAGTTTACTTCTTTTAGGTGTTGGATCAGGCCTATTCATTAAGCATTTAGTAAAAGAGAAAAAAGAAGAACAATCTTAAGAGAATCCATGTTATAATAATAAAGAAAGTAGGGAAAAGATATGGAAGAAAAGTTTTTGCCTATTGGCTCTGTCGTTCTTTTAAAAGGGGGCGAAAAAAAGGTCATGATTACGGGATATTGTTCTGTGGATCGTGATCAAATTAATAAAGTGTATGACTATAATGGTTGTGTGTATCCAGAAGGTTTTTTAAAAAGTGATCAAGTTTGTTTGTTTTCTCATGATCAAATTGAAACAGTATATTTTAAAGGATATTGTGATCAAGAGGGAGAAAATTTTAGGAAATGGTTAAAGAATTTTGAGGCTTCTTCTTATCAAAATATTGATACTTTAGAGTAGGAGATTTCTTTTATTATGAAAATAATGGTAGAGAAAAGTGAAATGAAATCTTTAGGAGAAGAAATGGAACGAATTTCTAAAGATTTACAAAAAATAAATCAAGACTTAAAAAATACGACGAAAGAATTACAAGCTTCTTGGACCGGTGCCAGTGCGATTAGTTTTTCCCAAAAAATGGAAAAAGAATATTATCCACAGATTGAAAAGTTTTGCCAATCTTTAGATGAATATGGAAATTATATTAAAAATGCGAGTGATATGTATCAACAATTAGAAAATACATTTGCTTCAAAATCTATCAATTTTTAGCATCTGTCAAGTGAAGTGTAAAACTTCTTTTTTTTTCGCTTTTTTTGTGTTATTCTTATTCTAGAAAGTAGAGGCTAAAATATGGCAAGTTTTGTTTATGATCCAGATGCAATGAGAACTTGGTCAACTCAAGTAGTAAATCTTTTAACTCATGGACCTGGAAGTGTGAAGGGACAGTCTGTTACCTTTAATGTATTAATGGAAAGACTTTCTCAACCAAATGTTTGGACTGGTGCAGCAGCTTATCAAAATTTTAAAAATTTTCAAGAAGCTCATCAAGCATTAATTAATTTTACAAACAATTTTGGAAATGCATTTTCTGCGGAAATGCAAAGTATTGCTCAAAAAGTAGAAGGATTAGAAGTTAGTAACTTAGGTGCTGATAGTGATGTTACATCCCGTTTTGGGCAACTAGATTATGAAGGATTAAATGCAGCGTGTGAAGCAAATATTAATAAAGAGGTTATTACATATGATTATTCAGAAATTGATACCATTGGTAGAGATTTAAGAAGTGTAAAAAATTCTTTAGAAGAATTAAAAGGCCAAATTATTAATGTGATTCGTGAACTTGGAAGTGGCAGAAAAATCTGGGATGGAGAAGCAGCAAACAGTGCAAGAGAAAACTTAGAAGCAACTGTAAATACAAATATGACAAAAGTATTTGAAGCATTAGATATTTGTATTAGTAATATTTCCCAAGCAGCTGCAGCAGCTCAAGGAATGGATCGTACAGAAGGACCTTCTAATATGTCAAGTGGTGAAGGACCTTCATCTTCTACTAGTACAGGAGTTGGACCTGGATATGTTTCATCAGAAAGTACAGAAAGTCCCCCCCCAGCAAGTCCTTCTGAAACACCACTTCAACCTGGAAATACAGCTGGACCAGGTGGAGAGATACCCTAGCTCAGCATCGAAAACAACTCAAACTTCATCCTCATCATCTCATGTTTCTTCTACTGAAACTTCAAAAAGTTCTTATTCTCAAAATGTAATGGATGCAGTAAGAGAAAACGAAGGAGTGCATTTTAATCCAGAGAAACCTGGAGTTATGGATGCTACTTTTGATCAAATTCATAAGCCTAATGTTGAAAAAAGTGTACTTTCTAGTTCTAATGTAAATGATTTTGCATCAGCAGGAGATTTTAAAAAAATGGAATATCCTGATGGAAAAGCACCTACGTGGGAATCTGTAACTGGAAGTCCAAGACCTTCTCAAAATACAAATGAAGGAACAGGAATTACTTATGAATCTTTAAAAAATATTGGTGATAGTCTTAAAGAATATGCAAAAAATCATGTTTCTTCTGGAATATCTTCAAAAATCAAGTAAAGGATAATATATGTTTACTGATACACATTGTCATGTTTATCATGAATACTATGAAAATCTAAATGAAATTTTTGAAAATGCGAAAAATAATCATGTTTCTCGCTTTTTTCTTGCAGGTTCTTCTCAAGACTCTAATGAAGAAGTCATCGAAACAATTGATAAGTATTCTTTTGTTTATGGTTGTATAGGAATTCATCCCGAAGAAGTAGATCATTATCAAGAAGAGAATCTTTGTTTTCTTGAACAGCATTTCAATGATTCAAAAATTATTGCAATTGGTGAGATTGGGTTAGATTATCATTATACGAAAGAAAATAAAGAGGCTCAGATTCTTCTGTTTCGAAAACAGATGGAATTGGCAAGAAAGTATCATTTACCAGTGGTGATCCATTCGCGAGAAGCGACTGAAGATACCATTTGTGTTTTAAAAGAATATCCTGATGTAAAAGGTGTAATTCATTCTTTTTCGGGAAGTTTAGAAGTTGCGAGAATCTATTTGAAAATGGGATATAAATTAGGGATTAATGGAGTTGTGACGTTTCAAAATAGTCATTTAAAAGAAATTATTCCTGAAATTTTAGAAGGAATTGTTTTGGAAACTGATAGTCCTTTTTTAACTCCGCATCCTTATCGTGGCAAAAGAAATGAACCAAGTTATGTTTGGAATATTGCTAATTTTCTTTGTGAAATATCGGGAAAAACTTTAGAAGAGATAGCAGAAATTACCAACCGAAATATTAAAGAGATTTTTGACAAACTCTAGGTATTTGTGCTATGATGTTCTTGTAAGGTGATACCTAATGAAATTAAAATTCCTTTTTTTACCTTTACAAATTTTTATTTTATTATTAGTTGTTTTTATGGCTAATATTAATCCGACTCGTAGTTATACAAGTGTTTCTAATTTAGCAAGTAATCGAGTTGTTAATTTAACAACGATGGCTTTGAAATTAGAAGAGGATATTAAAAATGATCTTTATCGCGCTAGAGATACGTTTACGGGTGACATTACAGGATATGGGGCGGATTGTCCTTTATGTGGTGGGACACTTGCTTGTAAACCTAGCTATTATGTAAAAGATGGTAAGACAACTTATCCTGATAGTGATTATGGCACGGTTCGAATTGTTGCCTCTAGTAAAAATCTTTCCTGTGGCTCAATTGTTCGTTTTCAACTTCCTCATGTTTCTTCGGAACCAATTGTCGCGATTGTTTTGGATCGAGGAGTGTTAGGAAATGATTTAGATTTACTCATGGAAAGTGAAGATTACGCGAATCAATTTGCGGGAAGAACAACAACAAGTTATGATGTTTTAAGAGTAGGTTGGACTCGTTAGAGTCTTTTTTTTTCTTTTTAAATATGCTATATTACAACTAAGGAAAAAGGTTGAAAGAAATGATTGCTAAGAAAAGTTTAGGACAAAATTTTTTAAAAGATGAAAAAGTATTGAATTTCATTGCCAATAGTTTTGAAGTTACAAGTAAAGATTTGTTAATTGAAATAGGTCCAGGAATGGGAGCTTTAACAAAGTATTTAGTCAAAAAACCGGCTTTTTTGCTTTGTTATGAAATTGATAAGAGGATGGAAAAATTTTTGAATGTTTATAAAAGTCCTCGTACTTTTCTTATCTATGATGATTTTTTGAAAAGAAATTTTAAGAAAGATTTTCCGTATCATTATCAAAATGTTTATGTCATCGCGAATATTCCTTATTATATTACTACTCCAATTGTTGAACATATTTTAAATCAAGAAGTTGTAGATGGAATGACTTTACTTGTTCAAAAGGAAGTTGCTCTTCGTTTTTGTGCTTCATCAAAAACAAAGGATTATGGATATTTTACGGTTTTCTTGCAACATTTTTTTCAAATAGAATATTTATTTGATGTACCGTCTACTTCTTTTGAGCCTTCTCCTAAGGTTACTAGTGCAGTAGTGCGTTTTACTAAAAAAGAAAATATTTATCCTCTTGATTTTCTTAAGTTTCAAACATTTTTAAAACAAGCTTTTCATATGAAAAGAAAAACATTAAAGAATAATTTAAAAGGCTATGATCTTCAAATATTAAGTGATTTTTATCGCGAAAATGGATTCAGTGATTCTTTACGTGCTGAAGAACTTTGCTATGATGATTTTGTAAAATTGTTCTTGAAATTTTAATTTTTTCTTTTCTTTTTTCTAGTCAAATATCTTGTTTTTTTTCATATACTTTTTTAGGTGAAGCTTATGAATCCCCAAGTAGGAGACTTCGTTACAAGAATTAAATATCATCATGATGTTGTCTTTAAGATACTCAGTATTAAAGGACAAGTAGCCTATTTAAAAGGTGTGCAAGTAAGACTTTATGCTGATGCCCCTTTAGAAGATTTGGTTCTTTATGAAGAAACTTTACGAGAAGAAGAGGATGAAGTTTTAGATCTTTTCAAAGATGAGCGAAGCGATTTTTTTTATTTGCCAGGAAAAGTGTTGCATATTGATGCAGATGAAGATTATTTAAATCGATGTTTAAGATTTTATCAAAATCATAAAGTTATGGCTGTTGGTAAAAAATTGAAAGAAAGTGAAGTTGCTGGTAACATTCGAAGTTTGTTAAAAGAGTATCAGCCAGATATTGTCATTATTACTGGACATGATGCCTATTATCCTAAAAAAGGGCCAAAGGAAGATATTAAAAATTATAAAAATACGGAAAATTTTGTAAAAGCTGTGAAAGAAGCTCGTAAATATGAAAAGAGTCATGAAAAGTTAGTCATTATTGCAGGTGCTTGTCAAAGTCATTATGAAGAGTTAATCAGAGCTGGTGCAAATTTTGCAAGTTCTCCAAAACGGGTCAATATTCATGCTTTAGATCCAGCGATTATCGCGACTGTTTTGGCAATGAGTGAACGAGGGAAAGAAATTGATTTAGTTTCATTGCTTGCTAAAACAAAATATGGAGCGAATGGAATGGGCGGGATTATTAGTCATGGTATGATGTATGTAGGCTTCCCAAGATAGGAGGAGTATGAATTTAGATATCGTTAGAGATAAAATAAAAGGATATTTGAACAAAGAAGTTTCTGTTAGTGTCTTTGGCATGCGTAATAAAAATTTTGAATATTATGGAGTTGTTTCAGGAGTGTATCCTTATGTTTTTACGGTTTTAGTGAATGGTGTTGAAAAAAGTTTTAATTATTCTGATGTGATAATCGGAGATGTTGTAGTAAAACTTGCGTAAAAGACTTGAAAACTTTTCTTTGTTGGTTTAAAATATAATTAGAAGTTAACAATTTAACTTTAGGAGGAGTTGTATATGGAAATTACATCAGTAAGCGTTCGTAAAATTACGAAAGAAAATTCAAGATTGAGAGGAATTGCATCTGTATTATTAGATAATGCTTTTGCGATTCATGATATCAGAATTATTGAAGGAGACAACGGTTTATTCATTGCTATGCCTAGTAGAAAAACTGCTACTGGGGAATACAAAGATGTTTGTCATCCCATTAATCCAGATGTAAGAAGTAAATTTACTGACGCGATTCTTGAAGAGTACAATAAAGCTTCAGAAGAGTAAAAAAAAGTTCTAGGAATTCCTAGAATTTTTTCTTTGGTAAATTTTGATAAGTTAATTTTAATTTTTGATAAACTTCATTAGGAATGTAGGTATTTAAAATATCTTCATCATCATAAGAGTATGTTTTTCTTCCTTCCTTTTCATCATATAATTGCTGTTGTAAAATATGAAGTTTTTCTTTTTCGTCTAAGAAATAAAAATAGTTGTTTTCAAGAGCATTGTAAGGTGGGAAACATTCTTCTTTTTGTTTAAATTCTTGAGTAAAAATTTCTTTAATTCGGACAGAATTGATTAAATTTTCGGTGGGAATGTTTTCTTGTTTAGAAGTTAAAAGAGGCATCAAATTTTTTAGTTGATATTTCGCTGCTTTTTTTCCTAAATAGACTACGATAAATGAATAAGTAGTTAATCCTGCTTTGAATAGAATTCCAGCTAAAAATAAAGAGGTTAATATTTGAGTTATGAGATTTGGGAAAAAAAGCATGATAGGGGTAGATAGGCAAAATCCAATCCAGCTTGTTTTTATTTCTTCCCATAAAAGATCAAAAAAGCCATTTAAAGATGTATCTTCTTCTATTAGTTCAATCATTTCTTCAATATCGTCTTCAAAATTGATGTTTTTCATAAAGCCCTCTTTTCCTGGTTTTTTATTTTAGCATAGCTCTTTTTATTCTGCAAGTTCTATTTTGGGATTTTTGTTCATAAAATTTTGATAGGTGAAATGATATGGAACAAGCAAATATGGAGTTGGTAGCAAGTAATCATGAAGTAAAAATAGTAGATCGAAGAGAGATTTATTTAACTGGAGTCAAAAAAATTAGTAGTTTTGATCATGAAGAATTCTTATTAGAAACAACAATGGGACCTTTGCTTTTAAAAGGAAGTGGCCTTGAGATTTTAAATTTGGATACACATGATGGGCATGTACGTATTAAAGGGAAAATTAATAGTTATCAATATCTTGAAAATTCAAAAGGGAAAGAAAAAGATGAATCTTTTTTGGCAAAGTTGTTTAAATAATGGATGAAAAGGTTCAATTAATTTCTTTTTTCTTTTCCTTTCTTTTTGGTTTTCTTTTTTTCTTTTGTACTTGCTTTCATTATCTTATCTGTAAAAAGTATCCTCTTCTTTTTCAGTATTTTATTACTTTTCTTTATATTTTAGATGTGGTTTTACTTTATGTTCTTCTTTTATATCGAATTAATGATGGAGTCGTTCATATTTATTTTCTTTTTGTTCTTTGTCTTGGATTTGTTTTGGCCTCTATTTTACAAAAAAACGTCAAGTTAAAAAGAAAGCTATCTCGCTTTATTGAAAAAATTTTACGTA